>JAQVAJ010000084.1 GCA_028690885.1 Clostridia bacterium | reverse complement strand
ATGTTACCGTTTGGAGGTGTTTTATGGCACTAGGAATCGGTATTGATACTGGCGGTACATACACAGACGCAGTAATATATGATTTTTCGAGCGAAAGCGTTGTTTGTTCTTCAAAAGCTCGAACAACTCATGATTTTCTTGAAGAAGGAATAATAAACGCATTAAATCAACTTGACCAGTCATATTTTGATAAGATTGAAATAGTGGCTTTGTCCACTACTTTAGCAACAAATGCATGTGTTGAAAACAGAGGCGGCAGAGCTAAACTAATTTTTTTCGGAGTAGATAAAAAAGTTTTTGATATGGTAGGGAAAAACTATGGGCTGGTTAATAAAGATGAAGTATATCTTTGTGATAATGCAAGTGATTTTAATGGTTCAACAGCCGAAGAGCCAGACTGGGATAAGCTTTTTGATAATCTGGCAGACTGGCTGAAGGATGCTCAGGGATTAGGTATTGTAGAAGTATTTGCGATGAATAATGGAGCTATGCTGGAAAAGAAAGCTAAAGAGCAGGTTTCAAAAAAATATGATATACCAGTAGTATGCGGACACGAACTTTTTTACGAATTAAATTCCATACAGAGAGGTTCCAGTACTCTTCTAAACGCAAAACTTATCCCCATAATTCAGGAGTTTATTGAAAGCATTAAGAAGGCCTTGAAAGAAAAAGGAATTGATGCACCTATAGCAATAATAAGAAGTGATAGCACAAAAATGTCAGAGCAGTATTCCATGATGAAACCTGTGGAAACAATTTTATCCGGTCCTGCATCTTCTGTTACAGGAGGGATTAACTGCACAAAAGAAACTGACTGTCTAATTGTAGATATGGGTGGTACAACAACAGATATATCCATCGTCAAAAATGGTGTTCCGCTTAACGCTGACAGCGGTGTCAGGATTGGTTCATGGAAGACATTTGTTCATGGTGTTTTTATAGATACGTTCGGCTTAGGCGGAGACAGCGGTATCAGGGTTGAGCATGGCAGACCTGTTCTATTATCGCAAAGGAGAATCCCTTTTTGCGTGGCTTCAAAGAAATGGCCTTGTATAAAAGAACAGTTAAACGAATTAATAGAAAATGGACGTTATCACAGTCATCCGCTCTATGAATTTCTTGTTCTTCAGAAAGACATAAAAAATACATTGATATATTCTGATGATGAGATTGAATTGTGCAGTATTCTTAAAAAAGAACCTATGTTAATTGAAAAAGCTGCTTTAGCTGTAGGTCGTGATGTATATACTATAAATACAAAAAGGCTGGAAGCAGAAGGGATTATTATAAGAATAGGATTAACACCGACAGATATAATGCATGTGAAAGGTGATTTTACTCAATTTGATACAGCTGCTCCCAAACTTGCTCTTGAATATATACTAGACTGCATACTTGAAGAAACTGGTTTGGAAATAGAACAAGATGAATTTTGTGATATGGTGTATGAGTCTGTAAAACTTAAACTTTATGAGAATATAGTAAGAATACTTCTATGTGACAGATATCCTGATATATTCAAAAACAAGATGGATGAACAGATAACAAGTTTAATTCAGAATTCATTTAAGGACAGAGAGCAAGATAATATCCCTGCTTTATTTAAGACGGATTTTTCTTTGGTAGGAATTGGTGCTCCAACTCACATATTTTTACCTGATGTAGCAAAAGCGTTAAAAACAAGATGCGTAATACCTGAAAATGCAAAAGTTGCTAATGCAATAGGTGCAGTGGTCAGTAACATCCGTTCGGTTCATCAAATTGAAATCAGAGCAGAATATGACGGAAGCTATCTCATTTTCGGTCCTGAGGGAAAGGTAAAGGAAAGTGATATTAGCAAAGCACTTTTATATGCTGAAGAAAAAGCAAAAGAAGTTGCCCTGAAAGATGCTAAATCAAAAGGCTTATCAGATGATTACAATGTAGATACTCAGGTAATCACAAAAACTGCTACAGCGAAAAAGGGAAGGGAAATTGATTTAGGAACTGTAGTTATAGCAACAATAAGCGGGAAAATAGAGTATAATTAACAATATATTGTTAGTATGGGAGAATGTGTGGATTTTTGGATAAGATAAAAGAAGAATGCGCGATAATGGGAGTAAGTCTTAAGTGCGAAGAAGCAGTTGGTGCTGTGTATAATGGTTTGCTTGCTTTGCAGCACAGAGGACAGGAAGGTGCAGGAATAGCGTTATCACATAACCAGTCAATTATAATTCAAAAGAATACTGGTCTGGTTAATGAAGTTTTAACTGAAAAGGTATTAGATAAACTGCCTAAAAGCAGAACCGTTATCGGACATGCCAGATATTCGACTACCGGTTCGAACACAAATAAAAACGTTCAGCCTTTTTTGACAGAATATCTGACTGGAAGAATAGCTACTGCTCATAACGGAAATATAACCAATGCAAAACAAATTAAAGTTATGCTGGAAAAACAGGGACTGGACTTTTCAGCTTCTTCTGATTCAGAAGTCATATCCTCTTTGATTGCATATAACATAATAAGCAACAGGGATTTGCTAAAAGGTGTTATTGAAGCAGCAAAACTTCTTAAAGGCGCTTTTTCTTTAGTGTTACTAACGGGAGATAAAAGACTTGTGGTAGTAAGAGACCCCCACGGGTTCAGGCCTTTATGTATCGGTAAAAACGAATTCGGAATAGCTGCAGCCTCAGAATCTTGTGCGCTGGACAGCTGCGGTTTTGAGTTTATAAGAGATGTTATGCCTGGAGAAGTAATTATTATTGAAAATGGTGAAATTCAGTACAGTAATGTTGAACTTACTGCTAATAAACAGGGTCTTTGCATATTTGAGTATATATATTTTGCGCGTCCTGATTCCATTATAGATGGTCTGAGCGTATATGAAGCCCGTTTTAATATGGGGCGTATGCTTGCAAAAGAACATCCTATAGATGCTGATGTAGTATGCGGAGTTCCTGACAGCGGTCTTGAAGCAGCTATGGGTTATGCATATGAAAGTGGTTTGCCTTTAGTATCTGGATTTGTTAAGAACAGATATATTGGAAGATCATTTATATATCCTTCACAACTTCAAAGGGAACATGCGGTTAAAATAAAACTCAATCCATTAAAAGCAAATGTGCAAGGAAAGAGTATTATTCTTGTTGATGATTCCATAGTCAGAGGAACCACAAGCGCTAAAATTATTTCTTCATTAAGAAGTACTGGCGTAAAGGAAGTTCATATGAGGATATCCTCACCGCCATTTATTCATACCTGCCATTTTGGTACGGATATTGACAATGAAAAAAACTTAATAGCTAATCAGATAACTAATCAGCAGATATGTGAAAGAATAGGAGCTGACAGTTTAGGATTTATAAGTGTTGAGGGGCTTAAAAAAGCATGTGAGAAATGTACGCTTCCTTTCTGTACAGGCTGTTTTAATAATGACTATGGTACTGACAGCGTTGAAATTTCAAAGTATCAGCTGGAGAGCTGATAATAAGAAAGGGACTATATGAAAAAAGCAATATCATATTATGAAGGTTTGAAGCCTCACACTAATCTTGATGATGAGGACCTTATTTATCTGGATATACGTAAAAAACCGTTTGAAATATACGGATTATATGACCCACTAAATCAGCCTGTATTTAAAAGACTGCCTGACGAAGTAGCTGCTAAATGTAACAGCGGTGTTCAAAAAACCTATCTTCACACATCAGGTGGAAGAATACGTTTTAGTACAGATTCGCCATATTTATGTATTCAGGTTTTTACCAAAGAGATAAACAGAATGAATCATATGCCCCTTCTTGGTTCCAGCGGATTTGATATATATCAGGAAATTAATGGGAAGAGCGTTTTTATTGACAAGTTTGTTCCATGTGTAGATACAAAAGACTGGTATGAGATGAGGATAAGATTTGTAAATGAAGGTTTAAAGAATCTTACTATATATTTTCCTTTATACAATCAGGTGGACAGCGTATATATCGGGGTGGGTAAAGAATCATTAATAGGCGAAGGCATAAGATATACACATGAGAAGCCTGTTGTATATTATGGTTCATCTATAACACAGGGAGGGTGTGCATCACGTACTGGCAATTCATATGAAGCAATAATATCCAGGATGTGCGATACTGACTATATGTGTTTAGGATTTTCCGGTTCAGCCTTAGGTGAATCAGACATGGCTGAATACATAGCTAAAATGGATATGAGTATGTTTGTAATGGACTATGACTATAATGCGCCTACACCGGAACATTTAGAAAAAACTCATGAAGAATTCTTCAAAAAAATACGTAACAAGCAACCTGGCCTTCCAGTGGTATTTGTGACAAAACCGAATTTCTCTGATTATTCATTTGACAATATACAAAGAAGGAATATAATTTATAAAACCTATATGAATGCAATGCAAAAAGGCGATAGGAATGTTTATTATATTGATGGGAGAAGCCTTTTTCAGGATGACTATAGGGATTGTTGTACTGTGGACGGAGTTCATCCTAATGATTTTGGATTTGTAAGGATGGCTCAGTGTATAGGCAGAATGGTTAAGGAGCTGCTTTAAGCAAATGGAACTAAAGAAAACAAAAAAAATATCAACGATGCAGATAATTGCGGTTGGTTTCGTAGTAATAATACTAATCGGAACTTTCCTGCTTTCATTACCTGTTGCTTCAAGAAACGGTATCCGTATCCCTTTTATAGATGCCTTATTTACTGCGACATCATCATTATGCGTTACGGGACTTGTTGTATATGATACTTACACACAGTTCACTTTGTTCGGACAACTTGTAATACTAACGCTTATACAGATAGGCGGACTGGGATTTATGAGTATGGCCACTATGATATCTCTTCTTATTGGGAAAAAAATTGGATTGAAAGAACGCGGATTATTAATGGAGACAATGAACACTAATCAGATAGGCGGAGTAGTTAAGCTTCTTAGAAAGATCATTGTTATTACATTCTCAATAGAAATTGTATCTGCAGCAATACTGTCTATTAGATTCATTCCTCTTCTTGGAACTGCAAAGGGTATATATTACGGAATATTCCATTCTATATCGGCTTTTTGTAATGCAGGATTTGATTTGATGGGCATATTTGAAGCCAGAAGTTCTCTAATAACATTTAATACTGATGTTTTAGTCAATATTGTGGTAATGAGCCTCATTGTAATTGGTGGGTTAGGCTTCATAGTCTGGGACGATTTAATGAAAAACAAATTCAAATTTTCCAAATATCGTCTTCATACTAAAATTGTTCTTATTGGAACAGCGGTATTAATATTAATTCCAGCAGTTATATTCTTTTTCCTTGAAAATTCAAATACATTAGAAGGTATGACAGCAGGACAGAAGATTATGGCTTCAGTATTTCAGGTAATAACTCCAAGGACAGCTGGGTTTAATACTGTTGATACCGCTTCGCTTGGAGACGGAACAACATTTATGACAATGCTCTTAATGATAATCGGTGCAAATCCAGGGTCAACCGGAGGTGGTATCAAAGTTACCACACTTTTTGTAATAATATTGACAGTTAAGGCATATGTGACACATTCTCAGGATTTAAATGCAGGAGGAAGAAGGCTGGAAGAATATGTTCCAAGAAAAGCATTCAGTATTACTACTTTGTATTTACTGCTTTCACTATTTGGAGCATTTCTGATAATGTCAACGCAGCAGCTAGGTATGAAGGAAACAGTGTTTGAAGCGCTTTCTGCAATAGGTACAGTAGGATTATCCAGTGGAATTACGCTAGACTTAAACGCCATATCAAAAACTGTGATAATATTATTGATGTATTGTGGAAGAGTTGGAAGCCTTACAGTATTAAGTGCATTTGCAGGAGAAAGAGTTAAACCCAATATTCGTAATATTGAAGAGAAAATAGTGATTGGTTAGGAGAGTATATCTTATGAAATCTGTTTTGATAATAGGTACAGGAAAGTTTGGTAAGAGCCTTGCGCTAAAAATGGCTGAATTAGGCAACGAGGTAATGGTTGTTGATAAAGAAGAGAATGAAGTACGTGATATATCAGAATACGTGACATCAGCTCAGGTTGCAGATTGTATGGATGAGAATGTATTACGTTCTTTGGGTATTAACAATTTTGATATATGCTTTGTTTGTATCGGAGATAATTTTCAGTCATCTTTAGAGATAACTTCATTGTTAAAGGATAACGGAGCTAAATATGTAGTATCAAAGGCTGACAGAGACATACATGCAAAATTTCTTTTAAGAAACGGTGCTGATGAAGTTATCTTTCCGGAGAAAGACATGGCACAAAGAGCAGCATACAGATTCAGTGCAAACCATATGTTTGACTATATTCAATTGTCCCAGGATTATTCCATATGTGAGATAGAAACTCCTGAAAACTGGGTTGGAAAGACTATAGCGCAGGTCAATGTAAGATCCAATTACAATGTTAACGTTTTAGCATATAAGGAAAACGGAAAGATATATCCTTTATCAAATCCAAACTACATATTCAAAGAGAATACTCACCTTATTATATCGGGCGCCTGGAAGGATGTAGAAAAACTTAATAAGTAATATGTGTAATTACAGACATATTAGAAACGAAGTGTAATTTCTAGACGCAGAATTAAAGTAGTGCAGGGTAAATTGAAAAAATATATTGACACTAGTTTTATTTAGTGTTAGCATAATGAAAAATAATGCGATGACAAGAAGAGTAGTCAGGGTATATATCAAAGAGAGTCCGCGAATGGTGAGATG
>JAQVAJ010000083.1 GCA_028690885.1 Clostridia bacterium | reverse complement strand
TTGACAAATACTTTTTATGGTTGTAGAATTGCCCTTAACCAAAGAAAAACCGCTGATTAAGAAGAGTAGGCGAGGAAATTTTCTTTCACAGAGAGCCGCAGATGGTGCGATTGCGGTAGGAGAAGCTTCACTGAATGGACTTATGAGGGCAGGACGAAAGGAAACGAGTAGCGCCTGACGGGATCTCCACCCGTTATAAAGGGAGCATGTATGTAAGTATATGGAACGAGTGGGCTTTATAAGCCAATCTGGGTGGTACCGCAGGAGTGATAAATCTCTTGTCCCTAGCAATAGGAACAAGGGATTTTTTGTTTTCTTTGGGGATAAAATAAACATTTGGAGGAAAGAAAAATGAAAGCAACAAAGAAATTTTTAGCACTGGTCTTAACGGTAGCACTTATCTTCACACTTGTCTCATGCACAGACAATACCGACATGATCAAAATCGGCGTAATACAATACGCACCACACCCTTCACTGGACAACTGTTATACAGGGTTTATTGAAGGACTTGCAGAAGGCGGCTATGAAGTCGGAAAGAATATTGAGATCGACTTTCAAAATGCCATGGGAGAAATGTCAAACTCCGACCTGATTGCTTCCACTATGGTGTCATCAAAATATGACATGATACTGGGAATTGCAACTCCTTCAGCTATGAGCGCATATGGAGCAGCAAAGAATACTGATATACCGGTTATCTTTTCAGCAGTGTCTGATGCAGTCGCTGCAGGAATAGTACAGTCAAATGAAAAACCAGGTTACAATGTAACAGGAACATCTGATGTACTTCCTTTAGAAGCACAGATGCAGATGATAAGAGCATTCCTGCCTGAAGCTACCAAAATCGGAATTATCTACACTACAAGCGAACCGAATTCAGTAACTCATCTTGCCCAGTTCAAGGAACTTGCCAAACAGTATAACTTCACAATAGTTGAAGTAGGCGTTACAAATGCATCAGAAGTGGCAGCGGCAGTTACAACTGTAATATCAAAAGGCGTGGACTGCATAAACAACTTTACTGACAACAATGTAGTTAATAACCTTTCTACCCTTATACATGCAGCTGATGCAGCAAACATACCGGTTTTCGGTTCTGAAGTAGAACAGGTCAAAAACGGATGTATAGCTTCAGAAAGCATAGATTATGTGGAGCTTGGACGTGAGACAGGTAGAATGGCAGCAAAAATACTAGATGGTGAAAAAGCATCAGAAATGCCAGTCGCACTGATATCTGCAAGCGAACCTGTTTACAATAAAAAAGTGGCACAAAGACTGAATATTAATCTGCCTGATGCATATGCCGACGCAGAGGATGTAGGAGAATAGTTTAATGGATGTGTTGATTGGTATTCTGACAAACATATTCGAAGAAGGATTCATATACGGAATCATGGCTATGGGTGTATATATAAGTTACAAAGTCATGGATTTTCCGGACCTGTCGGTTGACGGCACATTCCCTTTGGGGATGTGTGTCACCGCCTCTATGATAACAGCAGGAGCTGACCCATTATTAGCATGTATTGTGGCATTTATTGCAGGAAGTTTAGCTGGATGCATAACAGGCATATTGAATGTTAAGTTGAAAATAACGGACCTGTTATCAGGTATTTTGGTTATGACAGCTATGTGGTCTGTAAATCTTGCAATAACAAAAGGAAGCGCTGTGCTCCCCTTCTACAATAAAAGCACTATATTCAATACAGGACTTGTACAGATACTGCCAGAGTCTGTTCAGAAATACAGAGTACTTATAGTTGCAGGATTAATGATGCTTATTGTTAAAATACTGATGGACCTATACCTTAAAACAAAATCCGGTCTTTTGTTAAGAGCAGCCGGAGATAATCCTCAGTTTGTAACATCAATGTCAAGAAATCCAGGAGTAATGAAGATTATAGGTCTTGCAATCGGAAACGGCTGCACAGCTTTAGCAGGGTCGATACTAAGCCAGCAGAACGAGTCAGCGAACATAACATCAGGTACTGGAATGGTTATATTATCTTTAGCCTCAGTTATTATAGGAACCAGCATCTTCAGTAAAGTAAAGTTTATGAAAGCCACGACTATGGCAGTAATAGGGGCAATCATTTACAAGATGTGCTTAGTAGCAGCAATGCAGTTAGGGCTTCCGACTAATTACTTAAAAATTTTAATGGCTGTCATATTCACAGTCGCTTTAGTATCAAACAACTTCTTTTCAAAAGGAAGGAGGAAACAGAATGTCCAGCCAAACAAACTTTAATAACTTTTCAGATACCCTTGTATCTATAAAGAATATCGATAAAACCTTTAACAAAGGTTCAGTAAATGAAGTCAGCTTGTTTAAAGGCTTCAGCCTGGATATTATAAATAACCAGTTCGTATCCGTTGTAGGAAGCAACGGCTCCGGCAAGACAACTCTTTTAAACCTTATCTGCGGAAACATGGAAACAGATACAGGCAAGATATATTTAAAAGACAGGAATATAACAAATCTTAAGGAACATCAAAGAGCTAAATTTATAGGAAGAGTATTCCAGGACCCCTCCAAAGGAACCTGTTCCACACTTACAATCCTTGAGAATATGTCTTTAGCTGATAACAAGAACATAGGTTACAGTTTAAAAGCAGGAGTCAATAAAAAACGCAAGGACTACTACTGTTCGCAGCTTCAGCTTTTAAAGCTGGGGCTGGAGAATAAGCTTGACCAGCAGGTCGGAACATTAAGCGGAGGTCAGAGACAGGCTTTAGCATTACTCATATCTACTATGACACCCATCGACCTGCTTATACTTGATGAACACACTGCAGCACTTGATCCCAAATCGTCAGAAAATGTAATGGAGCTTACAGACCATGTTATAAAGGAAAAGAAAATAACAACATTGATGGTTACTCATAATCTTAAATATGCTGTCAATTACGGAAACAGGATAATAATGATGCATGACGGTAAATGCGTAATTGATGCAGCGGGTGAAAAAAAGCAAACTTATGAGATATCTGACCTTCTTAAAATATTTAACGAGATATCCATCGAATGCGGTAACTAACAGTCATAACTTCCTCATTTTGATAAAGCGGTACGTAATTCATCAAGAATGCGTGCCGTTTTACTTTTATCTAATATTGTAGATAATAACAAAAAGTGTTAATATTACATTTAGATTTAACAAATATATAATTAGCAACAGAAATAGTCCATTTTTGCTAAACAGACATTTCGAAAGGGGTAGTTTTATGAGAAAGAATATTTCAAAACCTTTAATCTGGTTAAGCGTAATGCTTGTCATACTTTTTGTTTGCATGATATTCGCTGACCTTATACAGAGGGATTTTAACAAAGTTGAGGTTTCAGAATTCTATTTTGATGCAGGAAACGGTGAGATACTAACATACAAACTGTATAAACCGGTCAGTGCTACAAAAGACAATAAATCTCCCGCTGTACTTTTAATGCATGGATATCAAAATGACAAGGAGACCAATGCAGCATATTCTATAGAACTTGCAAGAAGAGGAATAGTGGCCTTGTCTATTGATGAGTACGGTCATGGTGGAACAAGTTTAGGCATCAGAGAAAGAGGATATACACAGTATAAATTCCCAAATATGGAAAAGACTATTTCAGGACCAGAAAGATATCTTGTAATGATGAATTTTTCCAATATGGATTTCCATGATGAGCAATATAGCAAAGGGTTGAAAGATAGCTCTATGGGCGGAAGGCTGGCTTATGAAATGCTCAAGCAGATGGACTTTGTTGATGTGGAGAATCTGGGCATAACCGGTCATTCCATGGGTACCTGGTCCTCATGGACGGTAGCTGCTGATAACCCTGACCATAAATGCATAGTCATACAGTGCGGAGAAGTAGCAGACACTAAATACTTTGACGATTCCATAAAATTCAATAATGTACTTATGCTACAGGCTAAGTATGATGAATTCAATTATTTCCGTGATTATCAGAATACGGTTGCAGGACTTGAGAAGACTCCTTTAAGATACAATACCTTCGCATTACAGGACAATCCTGTTGAGTGGAATACTACATATGGCTCGTTTGAAGACGGGACTGCAAGAAGAATGGAACTTCTAATAACAAATCACAGACTTGTAACTCATAACAAAAACGGCATGGCCGCTTCTATGGACTGGTTCACTGAAGCTTTCGGGATTACAAAAACAATTGATTCATACAATCAGACATATATGATAAAGGAAGTGCTGGTTCTAGTCGCAATGTTATGTGCAGTATTTTCTATACTTCCATTAATGATACTAATACTTAAGATTCCTTTCTTTAAAGCTGTAGCACAGCAATTACCTGACAGGCCTTCAAGGATTAAAAATACCCGACAGTGGTGGAAAGGTGCAGTTATAACTGTATTGATAGCAGGGCTTTCATATCCTTTCATGACGCAGTTAGGCCATGGGTTACTTCCTTTACCGGAAAACATATTCAAAATGACTGTAGGCAACGGGTTTGTCGGTTGGTATCTGTTCCTGATAATTATTATGGTAATTACGCTTAACAGTACCTGGAAGAAGTCACAAAAGCTTGGAAGCGGATTGGATTATTATGATCTCGGATTGGGATGTGAAAAAAATCCGGATAAGCTTTCCTGGTCATTACTTGGCAAGTCATCATTAGTAACATTATTAATGATCAGTTTCATGTATCTTCTTGTAACTGTAACTCAGTCGCTTTTTATGCTTGACTTTCGATTCATATGGCCTTTCTTTAAGATGTTCACATTAGAAAGGTTCCTTCAGTTTTTAGTCTATATCCCAATTTTCGCTTTATTCTTCCTTTTGAATAATGCAAAAATATTCGGACACATGAGACAATCCAGAGCATCTGAAGATACAATAAGTTCATTGCTGATATGCTGGTTAAAAAATGCATTTGTTATGATTGGCGGAGTATTCTTAATGGTACTTATTGAATATATACCTTTCTTTTTGGAAATCGGACCTGGAGCAGACCTTTTATTCAGCTCCACATTCGGCGGGCCTTTCATGTCATTAATGATACTGTTCATACCTCAGGTTATTATATTCAGTTTCCTGTGCACGTTTATAAACAAAAAGACAGGTCATGTATATGTAAGCGCATTTACTGTTGCATCACTTGCCTGCTGGATAGTGACTGGTGGTTCGGCACTATTTTAAGGTTTGCTATTCTGTTTATATAATGAATAATTTATATATTATATATATAGTATTTATATATAATATATATAGGCAGAATGGATTGGTGGATAGGCAACACTTTTTTAGACAACTTTCTTAAGGGTATCATTCCTGTATTCAATTGGGTTCTTGTAACCCAGTGATGAAGGTATCCTGGAGTTCATAAGATGGTATTTTGACTTAAAGGGTTAATTTATTAAAAGAATTGTTTAAAAACACTTAAAATATAATGAATAATGTGTAATAATAATTATTGCAATAATATTTTTAGAAAAGAGAGTTTATTATGAAAGACTTCTTATCAAAAGTTATTCCTGTGTCACTTTCCTTTGGTATCTATTATACAATGTCTATCATTATTCGAGATTTTAAAACAATAAGACTTGGTGATTATGACACGCCAAAAGTTATCAGAGATGGTAATTTAAGTATGTTTAAATCAGCAATCATCAGCAATAGCATTTTACGGGGTCTTTTAATTATCTTCATTTCAATTTTATTGATAAAAGTTTTAACACTTTTATTTAAGAATATAGAAATAAATTCAATAGTAAAGGTTAGTAGTATCATAGGATCCGTTTTTATGATATTTATAGGCTTTTATCACTTTAAAAATATACCATATACAGAAAATGATGTTTATTACACTATTGAAAGTAAAGCAGAAAATTTCATAACCGATTTTACCAATAAAGAATATGATAAAATGGTTACAAATTATGTTCTTAACAGTAATATGAATGAATTTATCAGCAAGTACTTGTATTCTCAGGCGATGAACAGAACTATAAGAGAATATGGTCAAATAAGAGAAATAGAAGATCCTATTAAAATACATATTGGAGTATATACTATTTTTTCTTATCCTGTAATACATGAAGATAATCAAGTAGTATATTATAATATTGCTTTTAACAGCAAAAATGAAATATCCAGTTTGTTTACTACACTTTCTCTCCTTGGTTGAACAGACTTTTTTTATAAATTTAAACCTAAAAAAGCTGCATACATGATGTATGCAGCTGATCTATATCTTTTGTGCTTTATAAAGGTCATCTTTTGTCGTGCTTTCAGCTAATTTATGTTAAATTCCACTGATGCCATAATTTTAGACCCGTCATCCATATAGAAGTTCTTTATAACCCTATACTCCCCTTTTGACAAATCATCATAGAAGGTTAAATAGAATTTTTCCTCTATCATTCCCCTTCCTTCCAAAACAACCTCTTCCTCGGTCCATCCGGCTTTATCATTCAGAGGCACTACATACCATTGATCGTCAATCAGCTTTTCAAGGTGCGGCTCATGACCGAAATATATGTCCACTCCTAATGCATTCTTTATAACCAGAGTAATTAAATCTGTAGAAGCCTTAATATCTGTTTCCTTAACAGTCATTGACACTCTGTTATCTTGTATATCGGCACTATACGGGCTCTTGTTCATTGCAACAGTGTTTTTACACCCCGTAAGTGCTATTACAAGAACCGATGTTAAAAGGAGTAATGCCATAGTCCGTTTCATGTTTTGCATCCTTTCCTTTTTTAGACACATATTAATGATTAAAGGTTCCCTAAT
>JAQVAJ010000082.1 GCA_028690885.1 Clostridia bacterium | reverse complement strand
ATAGTTTTAGATGTTCCTTTTTTCATTTTCAGTACTTCCTTTCGTTAAAACCTACACTATATTATATCCTTGAATAAATTGTTTACAAGAAGGTTTTTTTAAATTCATCAATATTTAAAGTTTTTATTCCTAGTTTATCGGCTTTTTCAACTTTACTTCCAGGATTATCACCAACTATAAGATAATTTGTCTTTTTTGAAACACTGTCAGTTACATTGGCACCCATGCTGGTAATGAGATATTTTAATTCCTCTCTCGAATAATTTTCAAATGATCCGGTTATAACAAATGTAATACCTTTTAGCCTGCTATTACCTGATTTGCCATAATTAAGAGAGTTCATATTAATACCTTTTTCTTTTAAATTATTAATAAGCATGACTGCTTCAGGATTTCTGAAATATTGAACTATGCTTTTTGCCATTATCAAACCGATAGTATCAATTTCAGTAAAAGATAATTCGTCTGCAGTCATAATGGAATTTATATCTTTGAATTTATCTGCTATTAATGATGAAGCTTTTTTGCCTATATGTTCAATACCAAGACCAAATATTAATCTGTCAATATTATTGTTTTTAGATTTTTCAATTGCGTCTAGTAGCTTATCTATGCTTTTTGTCCCAAATCCGCTAATTTTTATTAAATTATCTCTATTTGTATGTAAATTATATATATCATCAATAGTTCTTATAAATCCTTCATTCATTAATTTATCAATAATACCCGTACTCAGTCCTTCAATATCCATAGCATCTTTTGAGCAGAAATGTTCAAGTTTTCTAGATATCTGCCCAATACAATTAATTCCTATGCATTTATATGCTGATTTATCTTCCATTTTTACTATTTGCGAATTACATAACGGACATTTTTCTGGCATATTAAAAATAATTTCATTTCCAGTTCTTTTTTCTTTCAATACCTTAACCACTTCAGGTATTACATCACCAGCTTTTTGTATTATTACTCTATCATTAATCCTTATATCATTTTCCCTTATAAAATCCATGTTGTGTAATGTTGCTTTACTTATTTTGCTGCCGGACACAACCACAGGATCAAAAATCGCATTAGGAGTTAATACTCCTGTTCGTCCGACTTGTACAAATATATCTTTAACAAATGTTTCTTTCTGTTCAGGTGGATACTTGTATGCTATTGCCCAACGAGGAGCTTTTGCTGTAGATCCAAGTACCCTTCTGTCCTCAAGGTTATTTAATTTAATAACGGCACCATCAATATCGTGTTTATATGTATGCCTCTCAATTTGAATTTTTTCTATACCTTTTATAATCTCCTCAAGATTTTTAGATATAACTATTATTTCATTTGTTTCAAAACCTATTTTTCGCAAAAAAGTAAGTGCTTCAGAATGTGTTTTAAAAATAGTTCCTTGAATTGCTTGTATATTAAAAATAAATATTTTAAGTTTTCTCTTGGCTGTTATTGAAGGATCTAATTGTCTAAGAGACCCTGCTGCTGCATTTCTTGGATTAGCAAATTCCTTATCACCTGTCTCAACTGCTTTTTCATTTATCTTTTTGAACGCATCCTTATCCATATATACTTCCCCACGTACTTCTATATATGGAATAATTTCATTATGTGAAAGCCTTAATGGTATAGATGGTATTGTTTTTAGATTATTTGTTATATTTTCTCCAAATACACCATCTCCTCTTGTTGAACCTCTTACGAATATATTATTCTCATATTCCAAAGATACTGACAACCCGTCTATTTTCTTTTCTAAAACATATTCAGGTTCAATACCTTCTTTTAAAATTCTCTGATTAAAAGCATATAAATCATCATATGAAAATGCATTTGACAAACTTTCCATAGGTACTATGTGTTCAACTTTATCAAATGATTTCAGAGGTTGACCTCCTATTCTTTTAGTCGGTGAATTTATCGAAACATACTCAGGGTATTTTTCTTCTAATTTTATCAACTCATTAAGCATCATATCATAGTCAAAATCGGATATTTCGGGAGAATCTTCTTCATGATATTTTTTTGTATGATAATTTAATAACTCTACTAATTCATCCATTCGTTTTTTCATAAATATATTTTACCATAGTTATTAGTGTAGTCTATATAAATTGATTATTTTCTGTATTAGTGTTAATATTATGAGTGAATTTCAAGTGGAGGTAAATATTTTGGCTAATTCAAAATCAGCATTAAAAAGAGTTCGTGTCTCTTCTAAAAAGAAACTACAAAATTCTTCAAAAAGATCATCATTGAGAAAGACAATGAAAAGAGCTAATACTGTAATCGAAAATGAAGAAAAGGATAATGAAGCCATATTAAAAGCTGTTAAAGCAGTAGATCAGGCTGTATCAAATGGAATTGTTCATAGAAACAAAGGAGCAAGAGACAGAAGTAAATTAATTAAAGCTTTGTATAAGTAAAATAATGTATATTGTTAATACCGGAACAAACACCGGGTTTTTATATGCTTAAAAATTGTAATTTGTGTCCAAGAAATTGTAATATAGATAGAGCATCTCAAAAAGGTTACTGTAGAGCACCTGATAATATTATGTTAGCAAAGGCCTCTACTTTTTTTTATGAGGAACCTGTAGTAAGTGGTAAAAATGGTACAGGAGCTATTTTTTTTAGTGGTTGTACCCTAAAATGCTGTTTTTGTCAAAATAAAGAGATTAGCCAAGATATGAAAGGTTTGACTGTAACAGATACTAAGTTTTCAGAGATACTGTTAAATCTTCAGGAAAAAGGTGTAGACTCAATAAGTCTTATATCTGCTACTCCATATGTACTTAATATTATACGTTCTATTGAAAAAATTAAACATAAGATAAAAATTCCGATTGTATATAATACATCAGGTTATGAAAAAACTGAGACAATAAAAATGTTAAAAGATTATATTGATGTATATGTTCCAGATATAAAATACATTAATTCAGGATATAGTAAAAAATATTCTAATGCAGAAGATTATTTTAAATACTGTTCTGATGCAGTGTATGAAAAGCTTTCTCAAAAACCAAAATTAATATATAAAGATAATCAAACATTAATTTCCGGTGTGCTTATAAGGCATTTAGTGCTTCCGGGTTTATATAAAGATTCTATTGATATATTGAATTGGATAAAAAACTTACTTAGTACAAATAATTTTGAATGTTTGATAAGTATTATGAGTCAATATACTCCGTATCATCAAAGCAATTTGTATCCTGAAATTAATAGGAGGATTACTGGATTTGAGTATAAAAAAGTTATAAATGAAGCAAATAGACTTGAATTAAACGGATATATGCAAGAAAGAATCTCATCAAAAGATTCTTATATTCCTGACTTTGATTTTGAAGGTATTATATAGCTTGTCTCATCCAGCCTTTATTCTTTTTATCAAGAGGTTCTCTTCCCAATATCTCTCTTGCCGTCTTCACATAATATCTGTACAATTCCAAAGATGAACCATTAGGTATTCTGTGATCAAATCCAAATACTATCCCACCTTGTCGCATTGAAGGCTGCATCTTGTATTCCAATTCTCTAAGAACTGCAAGCTTATTTTCTCGAAGAATAAATTTATCTATTCCTCCTTTAAGAGATAATTTATTACCATACTTATTATGTACTTTTACGATATCCATACCAGCTGCTGGTTCCATTGGATACATCTGTGTTAATCCACATCCCAAAAATGAATCTATTACAGAATTCATATTTCCATCAGAATCTTGAACAAAAACTCTACATCCATTATTCTTAAAAGCATCCCAAATTCTTAGATAATATGGTTTTAGAAACTCATTAATATGATTAGGACCGATAAGTGATCCCGACTTTCCTGCCATATCTTCATGTATAGCTAAATGATCAACAGTTATGTGTTTAGCTAATCTTTCACAACATTTTATCGCAGTTTCTGATGCCGTATCAAGAATATCTTTTATTAGTTCTGGTTGCTCGTAATATGCATAACATAATTCTTCTTCACCCATTAATTGTCTTGGAAGATCGAAACCACCTGGAACACATGCCTTTACTAAAACTCCTTCTGTTTGTTTTTTTATTGCAAGTTTAACATGGTTATAGTCTATCCTATTTTCGTTAAATTCATAAAAATGTTTAATTTTAATCCAGTCATCCATATTTTTGACAGGATAATCCATTGGCAAAGGAATTGTAGCTGAAGCCTTCATCAATTTCATTTTTCTACCGAGAGCATCTATTGTAATTATATGCTCTTTTGTTTCTTCAATCACTCTTTCTTCTGGAGCATCAAATACATCAAAATTTGCTCCACAATTTATATTATCAACATAATCCCAATCAAATGCAGTAAGATTTAATTCATCTTCAGTAGCTCCTTGAGTTTTCCACTCCTCTTCAAGTCCTATCAATGGTCCGAATAATTCTACTATCATACTTTTTTCGTTTGATTTAAATGTTACATAATCCAGATATTCTTTTCTTGTCCAACGCATATCTACACCTCTTGCTTTTGATTATAGCATAGTTAAATTTAACTATTAACTATTTTTGAAAATAAAATTATCATTAAAGAATCCTGATTAATTTTACCTGTTTTGAAATCGTGATCAAAATCACATATATCCTTTATTATTGTATTTAAAGCTTCCAAACTGAATTTTGATGCATTATCAATAGCAATTCTTTTTCTGAAATCATCAGATTTAAGAGTATTACTAATTTTTATGTTGTATAACTCATAGAAAGTGTTAAATAATATTGCTAAAAAATATGGTATTGAATATTTTAATGCAATCATATCATAATATACATTCAATGTGTTCTTTAAATCCTTCTTGCATAAATATGAACATAATTCATAAGATTTTACATCAGTAATACCATTGCAAAGAAGTTTTATCATATCTGATGTAACATTTTTTTGGTCATTCATGTATAACAGGATTTTATCGATATTTAATGATATGTATGCAAGGTTAAGGCCTGAAAACTCAATAAATAAATCTAAATCAGAAGAAGAGATGGTTTTTCCTTCTCTTTTGAAACTTAAATATATGAATTTTTTAACGTCATCTGGTTTTCCTTTTGATATATCATATGCATATCCAGATTTATTAAAATTTTTAAATGAGGTTAGTTTCTTGCTTATATTTGTTTCAATGAAAATAATAAATGTATTATCAGAAATGTCATTTACTATTCTAGTTAAGGGCTCAGTATATTCTTCTTTCGAAAAAAAATTCGTATTTTTGCATTTGATTAATTTTGCATTTCCAGTAAATGAATATGTATTGCACTCATTGAGAATATCAAATATGTCTGACTCATCGTTATATTTTAATTCATCTAGTTTATTATTATTCTTTTTTAGCAAATTACTTTTTATTACATTATATACTGAATTTTTAAGGAATTCATCATCACCATATAGCAGATATATCTGTTTGAAAACTGATTGCGATATTTCATTTTTTATATCTTCATATTTCATAAATGCATTCTATCATATTTCATTGATACTTATAAACCATGTATTTATTAAAAATCATGAAAATTTGAATACTTCCATTAATATCAGTTCTTAAATATTTCAAATTTAATAAATCTAAAATTGCTAATGTATTTTTACCTGGATGACCGTATGTATTATTTTTACCTACAGAAATAATAGAAATATCTGGATTTATGTATGATAGTATATTTCTATTTATTACTTTATCATCCCCATGATGAGGAATTTTTAAAATATCTGTTTTATATAGTTCATTTACATGAATATTAGTAATATCAGCATCACCGGTCATTAAAAACTTACATTGCTTTGTTACTAAACTAAATATTACACTAGCATCATTTATATCACTATATTCCTTGTTAATTTCTGGATTTAAAACTCGTATAATAAAATCATCTGTTTTTATAATATCATTTTCTTCTACTTGAACGACCTCAATATTTTTATAATTTACCTTCAAATCTTCTATAAATGTTAAATTTTTTATATGATTGGATTTTGGAAGAATTACTTTCTTTACATTTAGATTATCTAAAATTTCAAATAAACCACCACAGTGATCATTATCTGGATGAGTTATTATAACTATATCTAATCTTTGCCCCGTATAATAAGCTATACATGAAGGATCAATGTATTTGCCTGTATCAATAAGTATATTTGTTCCTTTACCTGAACAAAATAAAGCACTATCTCCCTGTCCAACATCAAAAAAAATCATTTTAGTGCATATATTAGGTATAAAACAAATAACACTCAAAATTAAAAAAAAGCTAACTAGTAAATTTTTGGTTACTATATTATTTTTAAATTTCATTTTATAAATAACTAATGATGCTACAATCAAGATTATGCTTATTGTTGATATATCTTTAAGATATATCTGGGAATAAGAGAAATTTGCAACCCATTCTGCAACTTTCATTATAATTTTTAAGCATACAGAAAATACAGGATTGAATATCTGTGGAGACAAAATTGAAAGCCATATAGATAAGACTAGTACTGGTATTATAGGAAATATTATTATATTTGAAATCAAAGAATAAGGATAGATGACATGGAATAATTTATATGAAAGTATTAAAATAGCTGGCTGAACTGATATTATTAAAGATAATCCTGAAAATAGGTATTTTAATACTGATTTATGCTTTTTCTTATTTATTCTAAGAGATATTCCCTTAAGCATCGAATTCTTTGATAATATAAATTTTTCAAGTAATGAGCCACAATAATCCGTAAACTTTAAAATATAACTTGTAACTTTCTTGCTGAATAATAAAATACTAACAACAGAACCAAAAGATAGTATAAAACCTGTGTTATATATAGATAAAGGGTTAATTGCTAATATCAAAACAAGAGCGATGCTAATAACTGACGA
>JAQVAJ010000081.1 GCA_028690885.1 Clostridia bacterium | reverse complement strand
GAATAAGGCTAATCAATATAATAAGTATTATGAAATATATAAATCACTTTATCCCGTTTTAAAGAATGAGTATAGAAAATTAAGGAAACTATTGTAATAGTTTGATTGTATTTACAACATATTATTTTAATTGCATATGTTATTTTATTAATATATAATAATAATGACTTAATTAAAGATGTTAATTGGAGATGATTATGGCCTATACAGTAGGCATTGACCTGACATTTATTAAGGACCCAAATAAGGCTGTTGGTAATGAGATATCAGCCCTAAGTATTGTTGAAGGACTATATTGCAATATGAACGGGTATGATTTTATCATATTCGCAACTTCTGATAATGCCGGGAAACTAAAACTGAAATATCCGTTGTTCAACATAGTATCAACAGAATCTGGCAGGATATTTTACCGGAAATTCCTTCCATGGTTTATTAAAAAGACATCTATTGATGTTATGTATTATCCTCAGCCTTCTCAAATTTTAAATTTCAGGCTTAAAACAAAAATAGTGATAACTTCGCATGGATTAATTAAAGGCGAAGATTTTTTTGTTCTTGATAATTTAAGACCGAACATGTTAAGGAAAGTAAATAAAGTAGTTGCAGTATCAGATTTTGTAAAAGAAGAATTAACTAAGAAAAAAGGACTAGATCCTAAAAAAATAGTAATTATACCTAATCCATTAGCACACATGACCAAAAGTGTTGATGTGGTATTCAAAAAAAAGCATTTAGTTGCAGTTGGTAGCGATAAGCCTCAGAAGAACATATTAATGGTTGTTAAAGCTTTTGAAAAACTGATTCCTATAATAGATCACGATTTAGTTCTGATCGGAGATATATCAGAAAAAGGCGAAATATACAGATATATTGTTGAAAAAGAGATGACAAATAGAATAATCCTGACTGGAAGAGTTAGCAGAGACACTTTATTCGGATATTATAAAAATGCTGATTTATTCGTAAATACATCAACATATGAAGGATTTGGTCTTGCTCCATTAGAAGCAATGGCTTTTATGGCACCTGTAGTAAGTACACCGATACCTTCTATTAGCGAAATAGATAATGTGGAATTTGATGCTAGTATTGGTTTAAATGATGACGAAACCGAGATTGCAAATAAAATGCTTTCAGTACTCAATAGTGATAAAGACATGGAATATCTTTCAAAGAGAGCAAACCATGTACTAGATTACTACAGTCTTGAAAACATAAGTAGAAAATATATACAGGTTTTTGAGAATGTATAAGAAGCAGATAGGACAAATTAATATTTATTCTTTTGTAAATCCTTTCGGAGGAGTATTAAAAAAAGAGAATCGATGGGTTAAATATGCTGATGCGATACCATGGGATGAAATTGAGAAAATTTACGCAAACAAATTCAGCAGGATAGGTGCTCCGGCAAAGCCGCTTCGAATGGTTTTAGGAGCGTATATTCTAAAAAATGAATATGGCTTTTCTGATTCTAGAATTATTGAAGAAATAAACGAGAACCCATATCTTCAGTATTTTATAGGATTGAACGAATATGTTGAAAAAGTACCATTAAGCGCAAGTCTGATCAGTTCTTTTACCAAACGCTTTACAAAACAGGATATTGAAAAAATTAGTAAAATACTCACTCAAAGTAAAAAAGAAAGATAAACAAAAAGTGAAAACATTAAAAGAATGCTTTACTTGACAAGGCAAGGGGTAATATAATTAACAATAATTATACTGCCTAAATAGGAGTATGCTGCAAAAGAGAAAATATATGAAAATGGAGAAACAAATGAAAAAGACATGTATAATTATCCTATTAGTCCTATCAGTAATGATGACTATGACTGCTTGCCAAAAACCTACAGAAACGGCATCACAAAATCCGTCAAATACGATTCAGCCTTCACCATCAGATGAAAATAGTCCGACTGAGACAGTTACTCAGGAACCTACACTTACTCCAACTACGACTCCAACTCCTACTTTGAGTCCTGAAGAAATTGCTATAATCGAGAGAGAACAGCTTGAGGCGCAAAGAAAAGAGCAGGATGGAGAGTTTTATGTACCTCTAAAACCACTTGAAAATAATAGTGAGAAGCCTAATGGAGATAATATTAGAGCTATGTACATAATTGATTCTGTTATAACTAAAAATTTTGGTTCAGAAGGTCAACCTGACTGGAGAATGGTGCGTTGTGATGATGAAAATATACAATTATACAAATCTTATGTTGAAGCATTAGCAATAAACGATACTCAGAAGATAAATGATCTTGCATATCTGAATAGCAATCTAACCACTTTGGAAAAAATTATCGGTACAATTTTAGGTACTGAGATGAATGCTGTTGTATTAAATATTAAAAGCGGAGACGGAGGAATTACAATTCCAATGCAAGCTGAATGCATTAAGCAGGTAAATTCCGAAACTGGCAGGTTTTTAGCAATAAAAGATCTGCTAGCGCAATTGAAAGGATACGGTATATATACAATAGCCAGAGTCACATCATTTCAGGATGATACTTTAGCAAAATATAATGGATATCAGCATGCTATTAAAAATCCTGATGGAAGTATATGGCTGGATGATAATCGGTCTGCATGGGTTGATGCGTATGATGAATGGGTTCAAAACTATAATATAGCTGCTGCAAAAGAAGCTGCTCTTGCAGGATTTGATGAGATAAATTTTGATTATGTTAGGTTTCCAGAAGGACGCAAATGGGGAACATATTATCAAGAGTATATGAAGCTTCATGGAGAAACACGTTCCGATGAAATTATACACGGGTTTTTGAAGGATGCATATCAAGCATTACAGCCGTATAATGTAAATGTAAGTGCTGATATTTTTGGACTTGTTGCCAGACAGTGGGATTCGGATGACTGCATAAAAATTGGCCAGAACTGGTATAGGATAACTAAAGTAGTAGACTATATTTGCCCTATGATTTATCCAAGTCATTACACGACGGGATGGTATGGATTTGAATATCCTGATATGAATCCTTACGGAATGGTTCTAGGTGCAATGAAAGATTCAATTGAAAAAAACTCAGCTTTTAATGATAATGGTAAAGTCAGACTCTGGATACAGGATTTTACTGCTAAATATCTTTACCAGCCAGACTCAATTTACTATTACGGATATGAACAGATATACGGGCAAGTAAAAGCATTGCGCGAACTAGGTTCCTTTTCATATATGTTTTGGAATAATGGAATTAGTTACGATGCATCAAAATACATATTCCCAAATGACATATCAGGTTATCCATTAGCTGATGGAGACAAAGACCCGATTGGAAGAACTCCTGCAATGGCTGCAAAAGAATACCTATCAGTGCTAAGCAGTACTAATAATCTGAATCAATATATGCTATTTGTTCTTACTCCAATCGATTATAGAGAAAATGATTATGACGAATGGCTGGAAAATGAATTTCCAGTTATAAAACAGACCAAAATACTTGGATATACAATAGGTGAATATGTTATCACTAATGATAATGAAAAAAGTGCTGAAGTAAACGTGACTTTGAAGTATACTAAAGGTGATGATGTAACTGAGATTTACAAGACTGTTTTATGGAAAGCAGTTTTTGAAAATGGAATATGGAAGATAATTCCTGAATTTTAGGAGGAGTTTATGAAGGCTGTAGTATTAGCTGGAGGTAAAGGAAAAAGAATTGGTTCAGAAAAGGAAGGATTGCCAAAAGCGCTAAGGCTTGTAAATGGCAAACCAATGATCGATTATGTATTAAAAGAACTTTCTTTCTGCGATGAGATTGTTATTGTTGTAGGTTATAAAAAAGATTTGGTATTTGAGCATGTAGGGACTAAATACTCATATGCAGTTCAAGAAGAACAATTAGGTACTGGACATGCAGTAAAATGTGCAAGTGAGTTTTTTGAGGATTATGATGGTCCTGTTCTTGTAACATTTGGTGATATGCCATTACTTACAAAAAAAACATATAAGAAGGTTTTGAAGGCATACAACGATAATATAAAGAAAAATGATCCAGCAGCATGTGTAATGCTTTCAGTTATGCTCGACGATGTTTACTTACCATATGGAAGGGTTATAAGAGACGAAAATAAAGGATATAGCCGTATTGTAGAAGATCCAGACTGCGATGAGCAACAAAAAAAGATTAAAGAAGTATTCTTTGGAGTAATGCTTTTCAACGGAATTAAACTCAAAAATATTCTTAATAGAATGACTAATAATAATGCTCAAAATGAATATTATTTGACAGACCTTCCTACTTTATTGAAGAAAGAGGGAGAGAAGGTAGTTATATGCATGATAAATGAACAGGATGAAGTTTATGGTGTAAATACAATGGAAGATTTAGATAGAGTCGAATCAATAATGAGAAAAAGAGGGGCAAATGATTAAATTCGGTACAGGTGGATGGCGTGCCATAATAGGAGATGAGTTTACTAAGGCAAATATTCAGGTTTTGGTACAGGGACTTTGTGACAAGATACATAAAGAGAATAAACAGGAAAAACCTGTTATTATAGGTTATGATAGACGTTTTTTATCTGAAGAAGGTGCTAAATGGTCTGCAGAGGTTTTTTGTGGGAATTCAATAAAAGTTCATTTTATATACAAAAATTCTCCAACTCCATTAATAATGTTTCAAGTTAAGAAGGAAACGGCTTATTATGGAATTGCAGTAACAGCTAGCCATAATCCGGCTTTATATAACGGCATTAAATTGTTCACCGAAGGTGGAAGAGATGCTGCAATGGAAATTACTGATGAAATAGAAGGATATATTAAAAAAGTTAAAGAAATTAAATCTATGCCATTTGATAAAGCAGTTAATGAGCATATGATTGAGATTATTGATCCCTTTAATGATTATATTGACAGTATAATGGTTTTCTTAGATAAATCTGCAATAATTAATGCCAGACTCAAGGTCTTGCTTGATCCTATGCATGGAGTGTCTAAGACTTCATTGCAGACCATACTGCTAACTCTTCGTTGCGATGTTGATGTAATTAATGACAGACATGATACTTTGTTTGGAGGAAAACTTCCATCACCATCAGCAGCAACACTTGGTAAACTGTCAGCAATGGTGGTTGAAGACAATTATGATATCGGATTAGGTACTGATGGAGATGCTGATAGATTGGGAGTAATAGATGACAAAGGTAGATTTATTCATCCCAATGAGATAATGATGCTGTTATACTATTATCTTGTTAAATATAAAGGATGGAAAGGTGATGTAGTTAGAAATATTGCTACTACGCATGTTCTTGATGATATGGCTGCTGATTTCGGATTTATGTGCCATGAGGTACCAGTGGGTTTTAAGCATATTAGTTCAAAACTAGATCAGACAGATGCAGTGCTTGGGGGTGAATCAAGTGGCGGTCTGACAGTTAGAGGACATATTTCAGGTAAGGATGGTATTTTTGCAGCATCATTACTTGTTGAAATGATGGCAGTGACAAAAAAGAAATTGTCTGTAATTCTAAAAGAAATATATGATAAATATGGATACAGGATAATGATAGAAAATTCATATACTTTTGACCATGATAAAAAACCGAAATTAAGCAAGATGCTTTATGAAGACAAACTTATACCAGAATTTGGATTACCAATTGAAAAATTAAGTTACGAAGACGGACTTAAAGTATATTTTAATAATGGTGGATGGCTGGTTGCAAGATTTTCAGGTACAGAACCACTATTGAGAGTATTTGCGGAAATGCCTGATGAAAAGCAGGCGCAGGATGTTTGCGATAGAATGAAAGGTTTTTTAGGTATTTAGTATGATACTTGTAACTGGTGGCTGCGGTTTTATAGGTTCACATATAACTGATGAGTTGATCAACAAAGGACATGATGTAATTGTAGCTGATAATTTAATTTCTGGCAGTATGATTAACCTTAATCCGAAAGCAAAATTCATTAAGGCTGATGTTACTAATATTGAACAGATAGAAGAAATATTTAGTAAGTATGAAATTAAAGCGATTTGTCATCATGCAGCACAGATTTCAGTAGCTGTATCCATGGAAAGACCTCAGTTTGATGTAAATACAAATGTAATTGGTATAATCAATCTTCTTCAGATGTGTACAAAGTATTCAGTTAAAAGGTTTGTTTTTGCTAGTAGCGCAGCAATATATGGAAATCCGGAATATTTACCCATTGATGAATCTCATCCTCTTAATCCATTATCTTTCTATGGGCTTTCAAAGCAGATGTCTGAGCAATGTATAAGGATTTACGCTAATAACAGTAACATGACATATGGAATATTAAGATATGCCAATGTATACGGGCCAAGACAGAAATCTGAAGGCGAAGGGGGAGTAGTTGCTGTATTCATGAACCGTATGGTATCTGACCAAGACTGTAACATTCACGGAGACGGAAAACAAACAAGAGATTTCATTTATGTTAAGGATATTGCTAAAGCGAATGTCAAAGCGTTAGAAAGTAATTTAAATTTTACCGCTAATGTCTCAACAAATGTTTATACAGACATATCTGAATTATTTAGTACCATGAAGAAACAAACAGGATATACAAAACAACCTATATTTACCAAACCAAGAAAAGGAGATATTAAAGACAGTTATCTTAAGAATACGGTTATAAATGATCTTCTTAAGTGGGAACCTGTTTATAATCTTGAACAAGGTCTTAAAGAAACTGCTAAGTATTTTATGAATGCTTGAGTTTATTAGAAAACATAGGATATTTTTTACATATGTTCTTATAGGGACAGTGGCCACAATATTAGATATGGCAATACTTTATCTTTTGTCTGATGTAATTTTAATTAATTATGTATTATCCAATTTTATTAGTGTTTTTGCTGGTATTTCACTTAGTTTCTTTTTGAATTCAAAATACAATTTTAAAAAAACAGATAAAATAACTATTAAATTTATGTACTT
>JAQVAJ010000080.1 GCA_028690885.1 Clostridia bacterium | reverse complement strand
AAAGACATATTATTCTTTAAAGCTATGCGCCCCGTCTTTCCATATATATCACCTATAAATATAACTTTCACTATTACCTCTTTCTATTTATTTAATTATAGACTAATAATATGTTTTTGAGAAGTAATTAAACTGAACGATGTATTGCACATAATAACTTTTTTATATATTATTATTATTAGTCTTACATTATCGAGGAAGATATGAAAAATATAAAATCAGGCATATTTAAACAATTGAAATCTCCTGCTTTAAAAAAAAGCATTCCTTTTCATATGCCAGGACATAAAAGAAATATCTCGTTTGCTCCCTATTTGAAAGAGTTAAGTGCAAAATATGATATAACAGAGATACAAGGATACGATAATCTTCAGTGCCCGAATGGAATAATTTTAAATGCAATGAAAAATGCACAGCAACTGTGGAATACTATGCACAGTTTTTTACTTGTAAATGGAAGCACTTGCGGTATTTTAGCAGCTATTAATACCACTTGCCAGCCAGGAGACAAAATTGCAATTGCAAGAAACTGCCATAAGTCTGTATACAACGCTGTTGAGTTGTTAAATCTGAAACCAGTCTTTATACACCCTACAGTTAATAATGAGCTTCATATCTGCGGGTCAATTGATCCATTAGAATTATCTATGATAATCAATGAAAACAATGATATTAAAGCAGTAGTCATAACTTCTCCTACATATGACGGTGTTATAAGTGATATATCTGCTATATGCACAATCTCGCATGAAAACAATATTCCTGTTATTATTGACGAGGCACACGGAGCTCATCTAGCAATATGTGAAGGATTCGGTCTAAGCGCAGTCAAATCAAAAGCAGATATAGTAATTCAAAGCCTGCATAAGACCTTACCAAGCCTCACACAGACAGCCATTGCCCATATATGCACTAAAAGAATTAATCCAGATAGATTTTTAAATAGTCTTTCTGTATTTCAGACAAGCAGCCCCAGCTATTTGCTATTATCATCAATAGACTGCTGTATTGATTTTCTAATCAGAAACCAGGAGAAAATAAATAATAAATGGATTAACAGTATTGATTACATAGACAATGAAATAGCATCATTAAAAAATCTATTTGCTTTTTATCATGGGACTTCGAAAAATCGTTTATATGATAGTATTTTTTCATATGACAGGTCTAAACTTATAATATCAGTAAAAAATACAAAAATTAATGGAAAACAGTTATTTGATATTCTCTATAATGACTATAACATCGTTCTGGAAATGTATTCTGATACATATGTAATAGCTATGCTTTCAATGTGCGACAAATTAAGCAGTATTAAAAGGCTTATAAAAGCTCTTCATAGAATAGATAATATGCTCGATGGAATAACGTCACATAACAGAGAATTCACATATTCGTCTTCAGTCCTACCTGAAGCGGTAATGAGAATTAGAGATGCTAAAAACAGTAAAAATAAAATAATTAATTTAGAAAAGTCTGAAGGACATATCAGTAATGAGTTTGTCTGGGCTTATCCTCCTGGAATCCCATATTTAATACCAGGGGAAATTATAACATCGGATATTATTGTACAAATCAAAAAAGCAATTGATAACGAAATAGATATAAAATCGGATTTCGATCACAAAAAAGATGAGATTTCAGTTATAAATTGACATAGTCTAATAATTGCATTAGAATGATGCTGTTAAAAGAGATTAAACTACTATGAAGGACTGGTATTGTAAAAATGGAAAAAACAAAAAGGATTAAAACAATTCAAACACGAAATCTTGTAAGCAGTATGAATAATGGCGGTTGTGGAGAATGCCAGACATCATGTCAGTCAGCATGCAAGACATCATGCGGAGTTGCTAACCAACAGTGCGAGAACACAAGTAAATAGCATATAAAATTGTTTATACGCCGTCATATCTGCATTAATGCGGTCTGGCGGCTGTTTTTTTGAGAAAAAGAGGAAAAATGATACATCAATATAAACTTAACGGATACAATATCGTACTCGATACATATAGCGGTTCTGTGCATGTAGTTGATGATGTTGCATATGACATCATATCAATGTATAAAAGCTCCGATACTGAACAAATAACAAAATCAATACTGAAAAAATATACAGATGTAACAGTTAAAGATGTCATAGACTGTATTGATGATGTAGTTCTTCTTGAGAAGGAAAATAAGCTTTTCAGTAAGGATCCATACAAGAATATATCTATAAATTTAAAGTCCAAAAAGGATGAGGTGAAGGCGTTGTGTCTTCATGTAGCACATACATGCAACCTCAATTGCGAATACTGTTTTGCAAGCCAAGGAAATTATAAGGGTAAAAGAGCATTAATGAGTTATGACACTGGAAAACGTGCTTTAGATTTCTTAATAGAAAATTCTGGAAAAAAAAGAAATCTTGAAGTGGATTTTTTTGGTGGTGAACCTTTAATGAATTGGGAAGTTTGCAAGAAGCTAGTCATATATGCCCGTAGTATTGAAAAGTCATTTAATAAAAACTTCCGGTTTACTCTTACCACTAACGGAATGCTTATAGATGATGATGTTATTAACTTTACAAATGAACAAATGGACAATGTTGTACTAAGTCTTGACGGAAGAAAAGAAGTTCATGACAGGCTCCGAAAAGATATTAAAGGCAATGGAAGCTATGATGTAATAGTCCCCAAATTTCAGAAATTAGTAAATAACAGAACTAAAGGGACATATTATGTTCGTGGAACATACACTCATTTCAATACTGATTTCACAAATGACATATTCCACATGGCAGATCTGGGTTTCAATGAATTAAGCATGGAACCTGTTGTTTGTCCTCCAGAAGATCCATATGCTCTTACCCAGTCTGATCTTCCAACCCTTCTTGAACAATATGAAATACTCGCAAAAGAAATGATTAAAAGAGAAAATCAGAATAAAGGTTTTACTTTTTATCACTATATGATTGACTTAAATCATGGTCCATGCATATATAAAAGGATATCAGGATGCGGTTCAGGTACTGAATATCTTGCAGTTACACCATGGGGTGAGCTTTTCCCCTGCCATCAGTTCGTATCTGACCCAAGATACAGTATGGGTGATATTTGGAAAGGAATTACAAATACAGTTCTTCAATATGAATTTAAACAATGCAATGTATATGCACGCAAAGAATGCGATGAATGCTGGGCAAAACTTTACTGTTCAGGGGGATGCGCTGCAAATGCATATCATGCTACAGGAAATATCTTAGGAACATATGAATACGGCTGCACTCTATTTAAGAAAAGAATAGAATGTGCAATTATGATTCAGGTTGCAAAACAGGATGTATAAAAATGTTTAACACTAAAATTTAACAATAGAATAAAGAGCTGTACATTACCAAATAATGTGACAGCTCTTTTTTTTAATTACTTTGCAAAATCAACAACTCTTACTTCCCTTATGACATTTACTTTTATCTGTCCGGGATATTCCATTTCATTTTCAATTTTCTTAACTATCTCTCTACATGTAAGAACGATATCATCATCGGTCATTTTATCAGGTTTTACCATTATTCTGATTTCCCTGCCTGCCTGAACCGCATATGATTTTTCTACACCGTCAAAAGAATTAGCAATCTCTTCAAGTTTCTCAATTCTCTTGACATACGCTTCTAAAGATTCTCTTCTTGCTCCAGGCCTTGCTGCGGAAATACCGTCTGCTGCCTGCACAAGAACTGCGATAGCGCTTTCTGGTTCTTTGTCACCATGATGTGACATAATAGAGTCAAGTACTACAGGATGTTCATTGTATTTTCTGGCTATATCCGCTCCGACATCTATATGTGATCCTTCTGTCTCGAAGTCAATGGATTTACCTATGTCATGTAGCAATCCTGCTCTTTTTGCCAGATTGACATCCATTCCAAGTTCTCCAGCCATTATTCCTGCAAGCATTGATACTTCCAATGAATGCTTAAGAACATTCTGTCCATAACTTGTCCTGTATTTCATTCTGCCCAAAAGTCTTATAATCTCTGGGTGAAGGTTATGTACTCCGGCTTCAAAAGCCACCTTATCACCTTCAATTTTAATTGTGTTCTCAATTTCTTTTTTTGCCTTATTAACAGTTTCTTCAATCCTTGCAGGATGAATTCTTCCATCAACTATCAGCTTCTCTAATGTTATTCTGGCTATTTCCCTTCTTATTGGATCAAATCCAGAGAGTACTACAGCTTCTGGAGTATCATCAATTATAAGGTCTATACCTGTAAGTGTCTCTAAAGCTCTAATATTCCTTCCTTCACGTCCAATAATACGGCCTTTCATTTCATCGTTAGGCAGCGATACTACTGATACTGTATTTTCAGCAACATAATCAGATGCGCATCTTTGAATCGCGGTTGAAATAATATTTTTGGCAAGATTATCAGAATCTTCCTTAGTCTTTGCTTCATATTCTTTCAATAAAAGGACTTTCTCATGCTTGATATCATCTTCTAATGATTTTAACAGATAAGTTTTTGCTTCATCGACAGTAAGTCCAGATATCCTTTCCAGCTCCAAGAGTTTCTTTTGATGAGTATCTTCAATCTCTTTCTGCTTGGCCTCAATATCTGACATTTTATTATTAAGAACTTCTTCTTTGCTTTCCATCAAAGTGGTTTTCTTGTCAAGGGTTTCTTCTTTCTGGATTACTCTGCGTTCCATTCTCTGGATTTCATTTCTTCTTTCCTTAAGATCCCTCTCCATTTCAATCCTACTTTTGTGGATTTCTTCTTTGGCTTCAATCAATATCTCTCTTTTGCGTTCTTCTGCCTGCTTCTCACCTTGCAAGATAAGTTTCTTTGCTTCAGATTCTGCACTACCTATTTCCTTCTCAGCAACCATCTTTCTATGTCGTATTCCTAAAAAGTACATTACTATTGAAAATATTATTAGAACAACGATAATGACTAAACCTATTATTTCTCTGGGAGTCATTCCTTTTTATTACCTCCTTATTCGGTTTTCAAAGTACATATGTAAATTAAAATATATAATCCATACAATTTGTAATTTTATTATTTATTTGCCTTTATGTCAATAAGTTTATCTGAAAGAGGAATAAGTCAATATATTTAAAGGTTAATTAATGTGTCAGTTAAAATTTATAATGGTATAATATTATAACGACTAGGAGGGTTTTATGGATAGTCAGTATATAAAAAAAGCAATAAATCATGTATCATCAGATAAAATACCTTATCTTCTTCAAATAACAAGAAATGCTAATGCTAAATATGGAGATATGCTTCTTAAAGATTATTATAATAAAGACATCATGTCAGCTTATGAAAAAAATCTTATTTCTAAATGTGATGCAATATATCTTTCTATTGGAAATCACGCAATAGGAGTAAGCGCTCCTTGGTGGACATGGTACGATGCTAAAAACTATTGCGCATCTTTAGATGCACCTGAATATTTACCTAAAACAAAAGGTACCGGAAGTTATTCGCAGTATGAAGAATATGCTAAATTTCTAAAAGAAAACTTTGGCTGTTATGTAACTGTTTTTATATGGGGAAGTCATTTTGAAAAAGCATATTTTGCTAGAGGAATAGAAAATTTCCTTGCAGATATGGCCTGTTCCCCTCAAACAGCTCAGCAGTTACTAAATTATATTATTAGAAAAAATATGGTCATGCTGGAAAACCTTTTAACTAATGAATATATTGATGGAGTACTGCTTGGAAGTGACTGGGGATCTCAAAAATCATTACTTATGTCCCCCTCATCATGGAAGGAAATGATTAAACCAGGTGAACAGAAGGAATATGATCTCATACATTCATATGAGTTGGATGTTTGGGTTCATTCATGCGGAAATGTTAGACAAATTCTACCCGATTTATGTGAGATGGGAGTTGATGTTCTTAACCCAATACAACCAGAATGTATGGATATATTTGAAATAAAAAAATCTTTTGGTGAAAAGCTTGCTTTCTGGGGTGGTATATCAACACAACAGACTTTGCCATATGGCTCTGCTAAACAGGTAAGCCATGAAGCAGAAAGAATAATACTAGCAATGAGCGAAAATGGAGGATATATAGCTGCCCCTTCACAAGAAGTGCAGGATGATGTGCCATATGAGAACATCAAAGCTCTTATAGATGTGCTTAAGCATTATGGAACATAAAATTTGTGTTGCATTATGTTCATAAAATTGATAAAATTAACAATAAAGAAACTGTTGGAGGACAAAAATGAAATCAGCTGGAGTAGTAAGAAAAATTGATGAATTAGGCAGGATAGTAGTTCCAATAGAACTTCGTAAATCCCTTAATATAGGCAAAAGAGAAGCAGTAGAAATTTCACTTGAAGGTGATAGTATAATGATTAAAAAATTTGAACCGGGATGCTGTCTTTGCGGTTCAACTGATGATATTGAGAATTATAATGGAAATAAGATATGCAAAGACTGCATAAATGAATTATCTTCTGGAGACACTGAATAATATAGAATAAACTTCATTTCTTGACATATTATTGTCAACGGCAATTTTTCGCATTGCGTCCTTGCGAGAAAAGCCGTTTTTTATATGCTCTTCATACTGCATTTTAACTATCTCATCTATATTTAAAGGTTTCTTATTAACGATCTCATCAGTTATATCCTTCTTTCCTTCTATTACAATAACATACTCACCTTTTGGCTCGTTTAAAGCAAAATATCTAGAAATATTTTCAATTGTATCTACAATCACCGTTTCATGAATTTTTGTTATTTCCTTAACTACTGATATCATCCTGTCCCCACCAAGAATCTGCTTTGCAACGTCAATTGTTTTTACGATTTTATGGGGAGCTTCATATATAATGCATGTTCTGGTTTCCTTTTGTATCTTTTCAAAAAACTTTTTCTTTAACGATACTTTAACTGGAGGAAATCCTTCAAAACAGAACGATGAAGTATCAAAAGGTGAAATCA
>JAQVAJ010000079.1 GCA_028690885.1 Clostridia bacterium | reverse complement strand
TCAGCCATTGGATTGCATACTAAAAAACGGTCATTGTGTCCCTGAGTAAGCCTTGCTCCCCATATAGGATCCTGTTGTTCATACTGTATCTTAAAAGCTTTTGCGTATTCAATTTTATCTGTGGATACCTGTTCAAAAGTTGGCAGTATCATATCTTTGAATAATTTGTGCGCTTTTGGTAAATCTTTTGATATATATGCAGTTCCTTTTATACTTGTTATACTCGATATTGGCACATTCTTGTCAAGAAGTTTCATAATCTCAACAATAGCTGTTTCACCCATTCCATATACTAAAAGGTCTGCTTTTGCATCAAATATAATGGATCGTCTGACAATATTCTGCCAATAGTCATAATGAGCGAATCTCCTCATTGAAGCTTCAGCACCACCAATTATAATTGGAACATCCCTATATGCTTCTCTTGCTCTTTGGCTGTAAACTATAACAGCTCTATCTGGTCGAGTTTTTCCTTTTGAAGCGTAACAGTCAGTCCTTCTTCTGTTTCTGTTTGCAGTATAGTTATTAACCATACTGTCAATTACTCCTCCTGATATAAGAGTAGCTAGCCTTGGTTCTCCAAACCTTTTAAAATCCTCACATGAAGAAATATCTGGCTCAGACAATATTGCAACACGATATCCCTTATCCTCCAATAATCTGGTAATAATTGATTGACCGAAAGAAGGATGGTCAACATAAGCTTCTGCAGTCACAAAGAGTATATCAATATACTCCCAGTTTCTCTGTTCCATATCTTCTCTACTTATTGGTAAAAAACTCATCTGCTCTTTTCCACATCCAGTTCAGGATTACTCATCTGCATTTCTGCCCACTCATCTTTTGATATTAATACTGCTCTGGGTTTTGATCCTTCGAAAGGACCTACTATACCTCTTAGTTCCATTTGGTCAACAATTCTGGCAGCTCTGCCATATCCAAGCTTAAGTTTTCTTTGCAAATATGAAACTGATGCTTGACCGATTTCAACAACAAGATCAATAGCAGCTGGAAGTAATTCGTCTATTTCATTTTCAATATCAGTACTTGCTGTTTTATTATTTGATTTTTCAATATTGTCAACAACATCATCATCATATTCTGATGAAGATCTTTCTTTAATGAATTTTACTACTTTATTAATTTCTGAATCAGATATATATGCTCCTTGCATTCTGACCGGTTTAGACAGTCCCATTGGATGAAACAGCATATCCCCGTTTCCTAACAGTTTTTCCGCTCCACCCATATCAAGTATAGTTCTTGAGTCAACCTGGCTTACAACGGCAAATGATAGCCTTGAGGGTATGTTTGCTTTTATGACGCCAGTTATTACATTAACAGAAGGTCTCTGTGTTGCAATAATTAAATGAATTCCCGCAGCTCTTGCCAACTGAGCTAACCTGCATATTGATTCTTCCACTTCTCCAGGATTAGTCATCATAAGATCTGCTAATTCGTCAATAATGATTACTATATTAGGCATTTTCTTTATCTCGGGATCATTTTTTATCGAATCATTATATGAATTTATATCACGAACACCTCTTTTATTGAACATCTCATACCTGTTACTCATTTCTTCCACAGCCCAGTTTAATGCTCCTGCAGCCTTCTTAAGATTAGTAATTACTGGTATTAGAAGATGAGGAATCCCGTTGTAATTGATAAGCTCAACTTTTTTAGGGTCAATCATAATGAATTTAATATCATCTGGTGATGCTTTGTAAAGTATGCTGGTTATTATACAGTTTATACATACGCTTTTTCCTGAACCTGTCGCACCTGCTATCAGCATGTGAGGCATTCTGCGTACATCAGCTACTGTACAATTTCCTGCAATATCTTTGCCAATTGCAATTGTAAGAGTGCTCTTTGAACCCTGAAATTCTTTAGAACCGATAACCTCTTTGAGTGAAACCACACTTTTTTTAGTATTAGGAACTTCAATACCAACAACTGATTTACCTGGAACAGGTGCTTCTATCCTGACATCTCTTGAAGCCAGATTTAACGATATATCATCTGCAAGCGAAACTATTTTACTTACCTTAACTCCCGATTTTGGCTGTAATTCATATCTTGTGACAGTAGGTCCGCACATTATATTAGTTACTGAAACTTCAACACCAAAACTAAGCAGTGTGTTTTCCAGTTTCCTGGCTATCTGTTCATAATTATCAGAATCACCGCTATCCATGTATGAATCAAGAAGCGATAGTGGTGGAAATACATAATCACCTTTCTTCTGATCATTTTCCGGTTTTGGAACAGGCATAGTCGATTTTTTCTCTTCCTCTTTTTTAATAATTATTGGACCAGTAAATCTTGATACCGGTTTTTTAGGTGTCTGCTCAGGCATATCTTTGGATTTTCGATTCATTACAATGTTTATTGGTTCTTTATTAACCTGAGGCAAATCATCTATTGTATCCTGTATATATGGCTGCTTCGATATAGTTGTTACTGTTTTCTTTTCAGAATCATCATCTATGGGTTTGAAAGCATCCTTCATCCAACTGAATATAGCTTTGAACATATTCTTGACCTTGATAAGAAAGTCTAAAAAACTTTTATTTGTTATATAAATTACTAATACTACAGTTGCAGTTATTGTAATGATGTACCCACCTGTTGTACCAAAGAAAATAACTAAAGGAGTCATAATAATGCCTCCGAAAACACCTCCGTTATGTATATTATCTCTTCCGATAATATACATATGAGCGATAAACTTCCAGACATTCATGTCATTTGATATCTCAGCCATATTATTTTTCAAATATACAATTTGAAAAAATAAAGGAACAATCAGGATTAAAAGTATAAGGTAAACAGTTTTCCTGCTTAGTGCTTTAACTCTTCCTGCTAATGCAATATAACAACCGAAAAGAAGAATAGCAAGAGGTATTAAATAATGAGCCCATCCGAATAAACCAGCTGTAACTTGTTTAAATGGTCTTCCAAATGAACCTGATTTACTTGTGAAAAATACACATACAAAAGCTAGTAAGCCTAATGCAATTATTACTATTCCAAATATCTCCTTAGTAAGCACATTGCTTTGCACTTGCTTATTACTATTTTCTGCTGCTTTACGACTAACAGATGTTCTTTTCTTTTGTGCCATATCATCCTCCGAATATTAGAATTATTTTATCATATACAAATATGCTATGCAAATTAGAAATTAATTGACACAATACATATGGTATGGTAGACTTTTAGGAAAATTTCAAGGCAGGTTAAACATGAGTTCTATACAAATACCTAAAGATTATCAATCCAAATTAAGCATATACGAGACCCAACTGGCAATTGGTTCATTAAAAAGAGTTTTTGAAGAGAACCTTTGTAGAGCGCTAAACTTGAAAAGAGTTTCTGCTCCTCTATTTGTTGATTCTCAATCAGGTCTTAATGACAATTTAAATGGGATTGAAAGACCTGTTTGTTTTGAAACTAAAGAAAATGATATGCATGCTGAAATAGTTCATTCACTTGCTAAATGGAAAAGACTTGCATTACACAGATATAACTTTCCTGCTGGAGAGGGAATCTATACAGATATGAACGCAATCAGACGTGATGAAGATATGGATAACATTCATTCTATATATGTCGACCAATGGGACTGGGAAAGAGTTATTACAAAACAAGAAAGATCTTTACCATTCTTAAAACAAATTGTATGCAACATAGTAAGTGCAATATGCGATACTCACGAAATGATTAATGATATTTTCCCTGCTCTTGAAAAAACAGTTACTAGAAATGTGTCGTTCATAACTTCTCAGGAGCTTGAAGACATGTATCCTGATCTTAGTCCTAAACAAAGGGAAGATTTGTATGTTAAAGAACATAAAACTGTTTTTATAATGCAGATAGGTAAAACTTTGAAATCAGGAAAAAAGCACGATGGCAGAGCACCAGACTACGATGATTGGGAAATGAATGGAGACATTTTAATGTATAACAAAGTGCTGGATTCTGCTTTGGAAATTTCTTCAATGGGTATAAGAGTTGACAGTGAAGCACTGGACAGACAGTTAAAGCTTTCTAATTGTGAAGATAGAAGAAAACTGATGTTTCATAAGATGTTATTAAATAACGAACTGCCTCTTACAATAGGAGGTGGAATAGGTCAGTCTAGATTATGTATGTTATTACTGCAAAAAGCTCATATTGGTGAAGTACAAGTTTCAATATGGGACAAGTTAACACAGGATAACTGCAGAAAAGCAGGTATAATGCTTTTGTAGTTTATTCATTTTGGAAAGTAAAGATAAAATAAAAGGATATGATTTACATATCCTTTTGTTAATTAAATAAAGTTGCATTAAATAAAATATACGAATCAATAAAAATTAACATGCTACACGCTATATAGCATATCAGAATAGGTTGGCATAGGCCAGTAATCTTTTGATACGATACACTCCAAACTATCAGCATGCTTTCTTAATTTATTCATGACAGGTATTACCTTGTCCTTAAAATCATATGCATTTTCTGCATTTGCTGAAACTTTTTCAAGTTCAATAATGCAGTCGTTCAAATTTTTTATATTATCAGAAAGATTCTGAGCTATTAATGTTTCTGTCGATATGTCTAGTCCGATATCCTTTTTCATAAGTATGCTGCTATATATCGTACTAGCATAATCCATTGATGATGGAAGAATCTCCCTTTTTGCAATTTCAATCATAGTATTTGCTTCAATAGAAATAATTTTACAGTAGTTTTCCATCTTTATTTCATGTCTTGATATTAAATCAGTTTTAGAGAATATCCCAAAGGTCTCAAAAAGTTTAAAACTCTTATCTTCAACAAGACAATCAACTGCCTCTGGTGTTGCATTAAGCACGGGAAGACCTCTTCTTTTAGCTTCTTCAAGCCATTGTGAAGAATAATTATTACCATTAAATATTATTCTTTTATGCTTAAGAACAGTATGTTTTATTAAATCATCAACAGTTTTATCAAAATCGTCAGCATTCTCTAATATATCTGCAAATTCCTTAAAAGAATTAGCTACTATTGTATTTATAACAGTGTTAGCATCAGATACTGAACATGATGAGCCTGGCATACGGAACTCAAATTTCTTTCCGGTAAAAGCAAAGGGAGATGTCCTGTTTCTATCACATGTATCCTTGAATAATACTGGTAAAGTCTCACTCATACAGAATTTTTCTCTTGCTTTATTATGTGCTGTTCTGCCGTTCTCTAAATCCTCTAGAATTTCTGTTAATTCTGCACCAAGATATACTGAGATTATTCCTGGAGGTGCTTCGTGTGAACCAAGCCTGTGGTCATTTCCTGCAGTTGCTATGCTTTGTCTAAGTAATCCGGAATATTCATCAACTGCCTTAAGCACAGCTGCAAGTATAAGAAGAAATCTCTTATTTTTTGATGGGTCTTTACCAGGACTCAAAAGCATATCACCCTCGTTTGTAGATATTGACCAGTTGTTATGCTTACCGGAACCATTAATGTTAGCAAAAGGTTTTTCATGAAGAAGGCATGCAAGACCATGATGCTCTGCTACTTTCTTCATCATTTCCATAATAATCTGATTATGGTCAGCAGCAATATTAACTGTAGCATATATTGGTGCTAATTCATGCTGAGCAGGAGCTGCTTCATTATGTTCTGTTTTTGCTGTTATTCCAAGTTTCCATAATTCAATGTCAAGTTCTCTCATGAAATTTTGGACTCTTTCCCTTATATTACCAAAATAGTGATCGTTCAATTCCTGCCCTTTTGGTGATTTTGCTCCAAACAGAGTCCTTCCGCATATAAGCAAATCTTTTCTTTTGTCATACTGTTTCTTGTCAATAAGAAAATATTCCTGTTCACATCCTGCAACAGGTATTACTCTTGATGCTGTTGTATTTCCAAAAAGCCTTACAATTCTTAGCGCCTGTTTGTTAAGCGCATCCATAGAACGTAATAGCGGTGTCTTGTTATCCAGTGGTTCTCCGCAGTATGAACAAAAAGCGGTAGGTATATATAAAGTCCTGTCTTTTATAAATGCATATGATGTTGCATCCCAAGTGGTGTATCCCCTTGCTTCAAAAGTAGCTCTTAATCCGCCTGAAGGAAAACTTGAAGCATCAGGTTCACCTTTAATGAGTTCCTTGCTTCTTAATTCCATTACCGGTTTGCCATTTCTAATCATTAAAAAGGAATCATGTTTTTCTGCAGTTATACCTGTCATTGGCTGGAACCAGTGAGTATAATGAGTAGCACCTTTTCTAATAGCCCAGTCTTTCATGCTTTCAGCAACAGTATCAGCTATACCGTCATCAAGCGGTCCTCCCTGTTCTATCGTCTTTTTCAAAGACTCATAAACATATGCAGGAAGTTCCTCTTTCATTACCTTATCATTATAAACATTGCTTGCAAAAATTTGTAATATACCTTCCAATGGGTTTCCTCCGATTAATTTTTTACATTATATAAAACAAATCATATTTTTACAATATTTTGTTTATTTATACTCCAGCATCCTTTTTCTATAGTGCATATAATCTGTAAATTCAACTTCTTCAGGAACTCCGTGATCACAAGTTGGGATATATCCTCCATGTTTTTTCATAAAAGGCATTATCCTCTCAATTTCTTTGTCTATTGCATCTTTGCCTGCTGCAAGTATTCTCTTATCAAAACCTCCTGAGATAAGAAGATCTGGGTATTTTTTTCTTACCTCTACCACATCACAACCTGATGCTACTTCAAATGGAGACATATAATTCATTCCAATTGTTTTATAAAGATCAATTACTGCAACAGAATACCCATCGGTATCCAATTGTATATTAAGCTTTTTGTTCTTGTTCAATTGCCTCTTTTTAATATTTTCAATAAGTTGCTGATAATATGGGAATAAAAATTCTTTTATCATATCAGGTGATATCAAAGGTCCATGATTATAACAAATATCTTCTCCAAAAAACAATTCGTCAATACTTACATA
>JAQVAJ010000078.1 GCA_028690885.1 Clostridia bacterium | reverse complement strand
ACATCTGTTCGTTGTTGATGTCCTTCGTCTGGGTGAACAACAAAATTAGTGATTGTAAAAAAGCCGTTTAGACGTAAAAACCAATATGCCAATTTTTCGGCATCAAATGCTTTTTGTTGAAGTGAGTACATAATTTTTATGGTTCAGTCGTAATAAACACGATCACTCATTACAGTATAGTTACCATTTCTAAATTTAAGAGTGTGACTTCTAGATTTCTTTTTAGTTGAGCTGGTCATTCCTGCATCATAAATAATATAATCGTCTCTATATCTGAATGTCCATAGATAAACCCCTTCTATATCTGGTATTTTGTCAAGGTTGTTTTGATTTTCATAACCTGTCCAAGAAAAAGGTCCCTGCCATTTGATTTCTTTTGTCTAAATTCTCGGAGCGTCTATTAATCTGTTAAAACTCCACATTATTTTCTAAACTATAATTATGAGGGTTTGTGTGTCAGTTTGTGCGAATTGCAAATGTGTATGGCTTTCGGGCTGGGTTTAGCTTTCATCTCCGTTTATCGTTTCCATTATTTCTTTAAAACTGTTTAGGCTAGCTTCTATGTTTTCGATTATTTCGTTTGCCAAAACATCAGGGTCGGGCAAGTTGTCCAAGTCGGTTAGGCTTTTGTCTTTAATCCAGAATATATCTAAGTTGGTTTTGTCTCGTTCAATGATTTCTGAATAAGTAAATTTTCTCCATCTGCCTTCGGGATTTGTTTCGCTCCACGTTTCTGCTCGCTTGTTGCGGTTTTCAGGATTGTAGAGTTTTACAAATTCCTGTAAATGCTCAAATCGCATTGGGTTTTTCTTGAGCGTATGGCTTATATTACTGCGGTAATCGTAAATCCAAACTTCTTTTGTCCAAGGGTCTTTTGAGGCTGGTTTGTTGTCGAAAAACAAAACATTTGCTTTTACACCTTGTGCATAAAATATACCTGTCGGAAGTCTTAAAATCGTATGCAACTCGGTTGTTTTCATCAATTCTTTACGAACTGTTTCGCCTGCTCCTCCCTCAAACAAAACATTGTCGGGAAGTACAACGGCTGCTTCGCCTGTGAGTTTTAAAAGCGTTTTTATGTGTTGTAAAAAGTTGAGTTGTTTGTTGGCTGTGGTTGCCACAAAATCCTGACGATTGATTATATAATCTTGCTTTTCCTGTTTGCCTTCTTCGTTGGTAATGGTCATACTGCTTTTTTTACCAAAAGGCGGATTTGCCAATACATAATCGTAGCGTATGCCATTGTCCGAAACCAACGCATCAGCCGAAGAAATAAGTGTTTCACCGTCTATTTCGCCAATGTTGTGCAAAAACATATTCATTAATGCCATACGGCGGGTATTGGCAACAATTTCGTTTCCGTAAAAAGTTTTGTTTTTCAAAAACTCTTTTTCTTCCTGGTCTAAATCGTGAGTTTTAATAAAATCATAAGCTGCCAAAAAGAAACCGCCTGTACCGCAAGCGGGGTCGATAATGGTTTTCATGGGTTTTGGACGAACACAGGCAACCATTGTTTTGATTAAGGAACGAGGCGTAAAATATTGCCCTGCACCGCTTTTGGTATCTTCGGCATTTTTTTCCAACAATCCTTCGTAAATTTTTCCTTTTACATCGGTTCCCATTAAACTCCATTGCTCTTTATCAATCATATCAATGATTTTTAAGAGTTTTGAAGGGTCTTGTATTTTGTTTTGGCTTTTTACAAATATTTGCCCCAACGTTCCTTTTTCGCTGCCTAAACTACGTAGCATTTGGTTGTAAAAATTTTCCAATTCCAAACCACGTTTTTGCGATAGGGTTTGCCAGTCGCAAGTTTCGGCATTGAGCAATTCAACACCTTCAGCATTTTTGAGTTTCGGGAATTTTAAACCTTTATTGTAAGGTGGTTTGTTAAGTTCGTCTGCCATTTTCAGGAAAAGCAAATAGGTGATTTGCTCTAAATAATCACCATAACCCACGCCATCGTCTCTAAGAACATTGGCAAAATTCCACACCTTTGATACTATTGCATTTTCTGACATATTATTTCTTGCTTTTCTTTTTAGTAGTTGCTTTTTTCTGTTCTTGTTCTTTTGCCAATTTATCGGCTTTTATTTTTTTGAGCAATTCGCTTGCAGGCTCGTAATCGGCTGCTTGTTTGCATTGCTCAATTTCAGCTTGGCTCAGTAGTTTACCCTCAAATGCTTTTTTAAGAATGCTTTGGCGAAGTGCTTCGGCTTTTTCTATGTTTTCGTTTATGCTTTGCTCCACTTTATCGCACACCGATAAACGGCTTTCAATTTCTTGGACAATTTGGTTTTGTTCTACGAGTGAACAAAGAATGACATTTAATTTTCCAATTGGTTCTAAAAATAAATTTGCTTGAGCGGTCGCCTTCTTCCCATCTTCAATTTGAGATTGTAATATGGGTGATAGAAATAGGTATTCAAGAAATTTTGGATTATATATTTTGACATTTGTTTTTACCAATGCGACACTACGAACCATAACAAAATTTGAATTTTTTGGTACAAGTGAAATTCTCCCAACAGAGCCAGAGCAAGAAATTAAAATATCACCAAATTCAGGATTACATCTTTTTCTTATTCTTAAATACTCATCTTCACCAACATAATCCACATTTGTATAACTTATATATCCGTTTTGAATATTTCTTGCCGATAATAAATAGTAACCTGACTTCTCTCTCTTAGGAGTAATATGTTCTCCATCTGTTATTTTTGTGGACACATTAAGATTTCGACACCACGCCCAAGCAAATGGTAATATTGGCAAATCTTCCAATTCCTCTTTTTTCAAAGGCGGCAATTCTTTGGGCTGTGCAGGTTTGCTTGGCTTCTTCCCAACCTTCCCAATTTTCTCCCATTCCTTAATCGCTTTTTTCCAGTCTTCAATTTGCTGGTTGTAATGGTTTAGGCGTTCTTCTTTTATTTGTTTTAGCAGTTCTTCGGCTGTTGGCAGGTTGGTTTGTTTTTCTCGCCATTCTTTGGTGAGTTCGCCCTCAAAGGCTTTTTTCAAAACGGCTTGGCGGTATATTTTTAATTGTTCTTGTGCTTTTTTAAAATTGGCTATGCCATTGTCTAAATCTGAAAACAGGGCTTCGATTTTGGAAACTATGGCGCGTTGGGTGGGAAGAGGGGCGAGTTTGATTATAAGCGGATTAGCATTATTTATTGTTACTTGTGGTTGGGCTGAACCTGTTACGATTTTTGAACGGTTTGCACCTGACAATATGAAATACAAATATTCTTTAGAAATAAAATCACTACTTGATTCTACGATAAGTGAATTGTTAGTAATAAAGCATTTTTCTGGTGAAATATTTATTTTTCCACTTGCTGCACCTCTGCAAGAGATTAATACTTGCCGTTCTTCATATTTATAATCTGAATAAAAACCTATAACTCCATTTGCACCATAAACGGGGTAACCTTCTTTCAATAAATCTTTTGTTGAAAGCCCTTTACCATATGTTATGTTAAAGGCTTCTCCTAACTCAACTTCTATCCAATCTTCTCTCATTATGCTGCTAATACCTCGTTAAGTTCATTAATAATATCGTTCATTTCGGAACCAAAGAGTTGGTACATTTTGCCACGTCCGCCTTTTTCGTCAAAGGGTGTATAATCGAGGTCTTCAATTTCAATGTGGTACGAATTTACAACGTGGTTTTTCAGTTCTCGCAACCAGTCCATTTGTTCGGCTGTAAATCGGTTGTGTTTACCAGCGTTTTGTTTGAAAATCCAGTTTTTAAAATTTTCGTCAATGGTTGCATCAAAAGCTTTTAATTCGCTATCAATGCCACAAGCCCTGCGAATTAACGAAACCAAAGCGGTAAGTTCGTCAATGGGTTGTTTGCTTTTAACCTCTTCTAATTGGCTGTATGCTGCCCAAACATAATCGGGAGCCAGGGTGGGTTTATCCAATTTTAGTTTATCAAACACCTCTTTAATCATTTTAAAGGTAATGTTTCGGCGGTTGTAAGGCTGTTTGTAAAAAATGGTTAGGGCTTTTATTTCGTCCTGATTGGCTTCGAGGTATTCGTTAAAATCTTTTACAATTTCTTTTGCTTTGTCCACCGAAGTAGTATCCCATTCCGATTTTGTTACGGTGTCGATATTGTGGCTGTCGATAATTTGCTCGTGTTCAATACGCACCTTTTCAATGTAATCGTTCAGCTTTCCGTTAAAAGTAGAAGCAGCAGTATCAATCAACTCTTTTTGAGCTTGTTTCCTTGCCTGCTCTTCCTTTTCGGGTGTGCGGTCTTGAATTGGAATTGCCTCAATAATGGGTTTCGCTTTTTCCTCTATTTCGTCTTTATCAAAAGCCGATAACAATTCTTTGCTTATCTGTTTCAGGTTTTTGCCTTTGGAATGTTCCAGTAATTTGTCTTTTTCCTTGTCGGTAATTTCTTTTTCCAAACGTATCAAGCGGTTTGCCAACGAGAGAAACAAATCTTCTTCGGCAACGCCCATTGTAACCGCTCCCAATAAGTCTTTAAGTGCTACCGTTGGTTTGCGTTCCAGTGGTCGGCTGTCGGTTTTCTTCGATTTGGTTACACCCACTGCATCCACAATAATAAAATGGGTTTTGCAAGCCCCTTTTACATTGGTATTATTAGCCTGAAAAGCATCTTTGTTAATGGTGCGTGTTCCTCGTCCTTTCATTTGTTCAAAGTAGTTTATGCTTTTCACATCACGCATAAACAACAATACTTCCAAAGGTTTTACATCGGTTCCCGTGGCAATCATATCCACCGTAACGGCAATGCGTGGATGATAGGAATTACGAAAACGGTTCAATACAGATTTTGGGTCTTCTTTTATTTTGTAAGTCAGTTTCTTGCAAAAATCATCGCCCTCGTCAAATTCTTTACGCATGATTTTAATTATATCGTCTGCGTGGCTGTCTGTTTTAGCAAAAACCAATGTTTTAGGCACTTCGTATTCTCCGTTTTCGTCTTTTCGGTTCGGGAAAATTTCAGTTTCCAAAGCCTTTTTATATTGGCGGATAATATTCCGTATTTGGCTCGGATTCACGACCTTTTTATCCAAATCGTTTTTCAGATATTCGGTGTCTTCGTCTTCCTGTTGCCATCGGGTTTTTCGGGTGAGTTTATCTCGTCTGTCAACAAACCAGCCTGCTTTTATTACGCTGCCTTTTTGCGATATTTCTGTTTCAATATTGTACACATCGTAAGGAACATTTACGCCATCCAGAACAGATTCTTCGTAGGTATATTCGCTTACCACATTTTCCTCAAAAAAACCGAAGGTTCGTTTATCGGGTGTGGCAGTTAAACCAATTAGGAAAGCATCGAAATAATCCAATACTTGTTTCCAAAGATTGTAAATAGAGCGGTGGCATTCGTCAATTACAATAAAATCGAATTGTTCAATGGGAACTTTGGCAGAATATTCCACAGGCAATGCCTGTTTTTTATTTCGCTGTTGTTCCATCCAAGTCGATTCATTGGGGTTGGTATCTTCTGCGCCTTCGTCCAATTCTTCGCCTTTCAAAATGGCATACATCCGTTGAATGGTAGAAATACAAACCTGACTGTCACTTGCAATGTAGCTTGATGTTAAACGCTGAACATTATAAAATTCGGTGAATTTTCGGTTACTGTCGTTGGGCTGAAAAGCCATAAATTCCTGTTCTGCCTGTTCGCCTAAATTTTTAGTATCAACCAAAAATAAGATACGTTTTGCTTTGGCGTGTTCCAATAAACGATACACAAATGTACAGGCAGTAAACGTTTTACCTGCGCCAGTTGCCATTTGTATCAATGCTTTGGGCTTGTTCTTTTTAAAAGATTGTTCAAGGTTATTAATCGCCTTAATTTGAGCAGGGCGAAGCCCTGTTTCATTTAATTGAGGAATATCTAATAATCTTCCTCTTAAACTTTTTTCTTTTTGTAGCCATTCCGCCAATGTTTCGGGACGGTAAAACCAAAAAATATTTCTTCCTCTTGGTTTTGGGTCTCGTGTATCTCTAAAACGGGTTATTGTTCCGGTACTTTCAAACACAAAAGGCAATGGGTCGTTGTCCAAATATTTAAGTTTTGCTTTGGCATATTCAGAGGCTTGGTCTTCGGCTACGGTTAGTTTATGACCTTCATCTTCTTTTTTTGCTTCAATTATTCCAACAGGGTTTTTGTCAACAAACAGCACGTAATCAGCAAATTTTGTTTCCGCTTGGTATTCTCTCAAAGCAACACCTCTGCCAGCTCCTAAGTCAACTTCATTTTTTGATTGAACAATCCAACCTGCATCAATCAACATTTTGTCAATTTTATCTCTGGCTATTTGTTCAGGATTTTGATTTTTATCTGTTGTCATATCATTATCTTTCAGTCGTGCGTAGGCAAAAAATGGCTCTTTTGGTTTTTTCAGCTTTGAGCTGTGTGTCGGCAAAAACCAAATGTGCCATTTGTGCGGTGGCAATTTCCTTATTTTCTTTTTTCTTCATGCAGCAAAAATACCATAATTATTCTGACGGTTGTTTTGTCTCTTTACAATGAACGCTAACGGTTACGTATATGAAACGTTTGGCATTTCGAAGCACTTTCCTGTCAAGTTACAACTAATTATGATGCGGGCTAAAATTCTTGATAACGCACTGATTACCAAATGTTTTATATACGATGTTGTATGCTGGGCTTTATTCATTATCAATTAGTTGTCAACTTATTACAATTCAAAATCCGCTCATTAGAAGCTCTGCTTTTTCCGAAAAAATTAGTTTTTAGGGTCGGCCAAAAAAGTGGTGCCAGACAGACAAGCTCTTTTGCAATCTTTGAAATGCAGGACGGCTTGTGCGATTTGCAAATGTGCTTGGCTGTGTGGGTTGACAATTCATTTTATAAGTGTTTTAAAGTTATCCCAAAGAAGTGTTGTCATTTCTTTTTGGTCAAGATTCAATATAGAAGCCAATTCCTTAATGATTTCTTTAATATCAAGCATTGAAAATTGTTTGTCTTTAAACTTAACAAATGGG
>JAQVAJ010000077.1 GCA_028690885.1 Clostridia bacterium | reverse complement strand
GTTTCTCCCACATCATCTATGGACCTTTGTGTCTGAGCATCAAAGAAACGCAAACTATCAATTTCATCACCGAAAAATTCACATCTTACAGGATTATCGTAATTTGGTGAATATATATCAACAATCCCACCTCTTACACTGAACTGTCCCTGCTCTTCTGTCAAAGCTCTTCTTGAATAACCTAATTCAGATAACTTATCACATAATGCCTGCATATCATACTCATAACCTTTTTTTAGCTGTATCAGGTGGTTTATGAATATCTCTTTTGAAGTTGTGCCTACAGTTAAAGCTTCAGTACAGGCAACTACTGCCTGGAAATCTTGTGTAGCAATTCTGAACAAGGCATTGATTCTTGCCTGCTTCTCATTACTGCTATATGCATCTATATCAAAAAGCATAAGTTCTCGCACAGGAAGATATACTACATCATCTCCATATAGTGAGATGAGATTCTGATATATGGATATAGCTGAAGTTCTGGAATGTGTTATTATTAGCAGTTTTCTTGACACCATCTTTGCAGTTACATAGGAAACTAACGGGCATAAAGAATTCCCCGGTCCGGACAATCCTACGGGGGTCTGTTTCATCACTATGCAATCTGCTATCCCTTTTTGCTGAGGAATTTCAGAAAATACTTGTACAAAAGGATTCATTTAACTACACATCACCTTTATCTTTCTTGCTATTGTATTTATTCATTGCAATATCTATTCCTTCAGATAATATGCAAGTTATAGCTTTAACTGCTGTATCCAGAGCCTGAGATATTATCTGTTTTTCCTGCTTTGGAAATCTCCCAAGAACATAATTCACTGCATCTTCATTCAGTTCTCTGCCTATGCCTATCCTTATCCTTATGAACTGATTTGTCCCTAAATGATTAAGAATGGACTTCATGCCATTATGAGTCCCGCCACTTCCTTTATACCTTATACGAACATCACCTAAGGGCAAGTCCATATCATCATATATTACAATGAGCCTGGATATATCGGATTTATACCAGTCCATAAGAGCTCTTATGCTCTGTCCGCTTAAGTTCATGTATGTTCTCGGTTTGGCAAGAACAACAGGATGGTTTTTAATTATACCCTCTCCAACATTAGCAAGGCAATGGTTTTTTTTAACCTTTATGTTAAATATATCTGATAATTCATCTATAACCATAAACCCTATATTATGTCGGGTATTCCTATACTTCAGTCCTATGTTTCCCAATCCTGTTATTACATATCTATCCATTATTTTTCTGTCCCGATTGAAGGAGGAAATTTGAATAAAGCTGACATGGATGTATTTGTATATATCTTATATATCGCTTCTGAGAACAGTTTTGCAACTTCAACAATTTCTATTTTATCTATCATTTTTGATTCTGGTATAGGAACGGTATCTAGAAGATACATTTTTTCTATACTTGAATCTTTTATTTTCTCTACAGCATCAGCAGACAAAATACCATGAGTAGCATACACAAAAACTTTTTCTGCACCCATTTCCTTTACTACATTAGCAGCTTTTGTTATTGTACCGGCTGTATCAATCAGATCATCCATAATAATGGCGGTCTTCCCTTTTATGTCCCCGATAATATTCATTATTTCACACTCATTGGCTCTGGTTCTTCTTTTATCTGTAATCGCTATGGGAAGTTCTGTAAGATCTGCCATTTTTCTTATGCGATTAACCGATCCGGTATCAGGTGCAACAAGAATAAAATCTGACTTATCTTTTCCTTTCATCAAGTCAAGAACCATGTCAGAAAAGATTATTGAACCTTCCAGATGATCTACAGGGATGTCAAAAAATCCTTGTATCTGTGGAGCATGTAAATCCATTGTTAGTATTCTGTCCACCCCTGCTGTTGTAAGAAGATTTGCCACAAGTTTAGCTGAAATCGGATCTCTTGCACGAGCTTTTCTGTCTTGCCTTGCATATCCGAAATATGGCATTACAGCTGTTACTCTTGCACTTGATGACCTTTTCAAGGCATCTGTCATTATCAGTAATTCCATAAGATGCTCATTCACCGGAGGACAGGTTGACTGGATTATAAAAACATCTGATCCTCTGACAAGCTCATTTATAAGCATTTGGATTTCTCCATCAGCAAATCTGCCGACTTTTGATTCCAAAAGCGGAACACCTAGATAATTTGCTATCTGGGCTGCAAGTTTAAGATTAGCATTGCCACCCATTATTTTGATGTCATTCTTAGCCAAAACACATTCCCCCTTATGGTATGATTTGATCATATTTATTTCATTCTTCCTGTTTTTTCTACCCAGCCTTCTTTATTGACCTGGTGGGCTCTTGCTATTGCAAGTGTTCCTGTTTTTACGTCATCTACTATGGTCGAACCTGCAGCAATGAAAGTGTTATCTTCTAATTCTATCGGAGCTACTAATGTACTATTGCACCCTACAAATACATTATCACCTATCTTTGTCTTGTATTTTGCCTTGCCATCATAATTTGCAGTAATAACACCGCATGATATGTTACATGCTTTTCCTATCTCTGAATCTCCTGCATATACGAAATGAGGAATTTTGGTATTGTTATCAACTGTCGTATTCTTAAGTTCTACAAAATCCCCAACTTTTACTTTATCTTTAATGCGTGTATGGGGCCTTATATAAGCAAATGGACCAATCGTGCAGTTCTGTCCGATTGAACTTTCAAGAACAACTGATTTTATAACTGAAGTACCTGCTTCTACTCTGGATGACTCAATCTTTGTGTCAGGACCTATGATACAGTCTTCGCTTATATATGAGTCACCCTCTATAAAGCAGTTTGGATATATAACAGCTTTTGGAGCTATTTTAACTGTATAATCAATATATGTTTCCGTAACTGAAAGCATTCTGACTCCATTTTCAATGTGTCCGATATTTATCTGTGTTTTTACATGCTCGTAAGCTTCGTAATATGATATTGGGTCATCCACAGGTTCAAATTCCAGCTTTCCCTTTTTTTTCATATACTGACCAATAAAACTTACAGGACAGTAGAATATATCTTCTGGAACAGATAAACCGCTTTCATCATAATAGTATCCAAGGCTGAATAGTTTATCTTCCAGGATTTCCTTCGGAGTCACTCCGAATACCATGTTTTCTCTGTATGCAGAGAAATACTCCATTTCTTTAATAGTAAATCTTTTATCATCCATTTTCTCATCATCTCCAATTAAATTATACAACAATGATTAGCAAATTAACACCATTTGGCTACTATTTTCTTGATTTGACTTATCATTTATATGCTTACTTCAATTACTGCTGTAGTACCAGTTGCAATTTCAATATCTACATATTTTTTATCCCTTTTATTAATGATTTTGCAGCCAGAATTGGAGATATCTGAAAAACCCATCGGAATTTCAAGAGTAAGAATACTGCTTTTAATAGGGTTTAATGTAACTGTTATGCGTTTTTTTACAATGTCCCACTTAATATCCACAGAACATGCACATCTGGTTTTTATTCCTTTTACTGAACCTTTTTCCCATTTCTCATCTAGAGCAGGAAGAATCCTTATATACGCAGGCTTGGAAAACACAAGCATTTCCAATACTGCAGCGGTAAATCCGAAATTTGCATCAATCTGAAATGGCGGATTTCCTCCAAACCAGTCAGCAGTCACACCCTGTCCTCTCCAGTCATTGTGGAAGGTGAAAAGATTGGATTTAACACAGGATTTTATAAGATTTGAAAGACACATAGAAGCTTTATATCCATTCTCCAAACGGGCATATATATTTGCCATATGTGCATATGACCATCCCGTCTGTTCGCTAAAACCTACTAGCAGCCTCTTGTCTACAGCTTTTTTAATTGCTTCATAATATTCAAGTGATGTCTGCTTTGTTATTTCATATCCAGGAAATAGAGGATAAATGTGGGACTGATGTCTGTGATAGTAATTGTCTTTCAAGTCCTCATGAAGCCATTCTTTAAAAGCTCCATCCTCGTTAATCATATATTCTGGCATTTTACTAAGCATATCCTGCCATTTTTCTGAATCATCATCTGTAATGTCTAGATGCTTATATGCATAAATTAAATTTGTCAAAACTTCTTTTGCTATTGCAACATCCATAGTAGCATTAACACATATCGATGATCTGTTTTCGCAGACCGGTGTGTTTTCAGGCGAATATGATGGTACGAATACATATGTGCCAGAGTTATCCATAATAAGATAATCTTCATAAAACTGTACTACCTGCTTCATAAACGGTATCGCTCTGTTTACTAAAAAATCATCATCTGCAGTATAAAGCCAGTAATCAAAATAGTGCTGAGCAATCCAGCCGCTTGCTGAAATCCAATGAGAATTGAACTTTCCATCGGTTGTCTGCGCAAGAGGAAGCAGTATGCCTTTAGCTCCATATACTCTTTTTGCATTTTGCCTGTAATCTTCTATGAACTGCTCGAAATAGTCATAAAAAGGCATTGTGCAATCGTTTAGTCCACAAGAAAGCGCTGCCCAGTAATTCATCTGAATATTTTCATCAAGATGAAAATCTGAAGACCATGCAGGATTATAGTCTCCATTCCAAATACCCTGAAGATTAGCTGGCAATCCGCCTTTTTTAGAAGAGGATATGAGAAGATATCTTCCATAATTGAAAAGTGTATGTATTATCTCCTTTGAAGCTTTTTGGTTATATGCTTCCTTGAGAAGTTGTTCGTTGCTTTTAGCTTTCCTGCTTTGTCCAATATCTAAAGCAACACTTCCATAGAGCTGTTTCCATTTTTTTGTATGAGATCTTTTTAATTTTTCATAATCGCATTTTAACAGCTGCTTTTTTATTCTGCTGACTGCTTTATTGTCATCTTCATTAACATATGTTTTTACGAAAATATAGGTTTTGTCAGATTTCCTGATTCGTATATTCTTCTCATCATGAGTTTTTATCCCATTTATTCCTTTAATATACGCTACCGCTCCATGGTTAGACCCATTAGGATATTTAACTTTGTAAACCAGAAAATCATCATCAGTATCCAAAGTATATTCCATAACGCCTTTAGATTCAGAACCACCTTCAATGTTTACTCTTGCTGTTATATAACCTTCTTCAGAAGCTTCTATACACACACATATTACATCCTCATCATATGAAATAAATGTTGATCTTTTTAGTAAAACTTCATCTTCTTTCCATGATATTTCTGCTAGTGCTTTCTTAAAATCCAGTTTAAAGATATAATCAGAAAAAACTTTTTTGATTTCCTGGCCTATATACATAAAACCTAAAGGCTGATATGGATCAATGCCCTTTTTGCTTTCATATGAATCATCAACACTCTTCTTATATAACTGTTCAGCTTTTGAATACTGACCTTCAAGTATCAGTTTCCGAATAGCTTCCATATTATGACTTATAGCCCCTATTTCAACAGGTTCAGACTTATTGTAAAGTCTTTCATGGTTCAATACTATCTTTTCTCTAAATATACCTCCAAAAAGCAAAGCTCCTATTTTGCCATTTCCCAACGGAACAGCTTCATCCCATTTTGCGACTGGCATTTCTTTAATCATATAGTCTGACATACATCCTCCTACTTAACAGTTATTATGCATTTTTCGTCTTTTTTGAGCTCTACACTGTAGTAACTGTAATTATTCTGCAAATCTGTATTTATTAATTCAATATTTTTACAAGTGCTGTTAATGTTATTTGGAATAACGGGAAGCTGAATGGTTATTTTTTGGTCTTCCAGTGAAAAAATTGCTATTTCAATATCTGACTTATCCCATGATATATCACATTTTGTACGAGTTCTGGTATGTATACCTTTTATTCTGCCTTTCTTCCATTGGTCAGGCAAAGCTGGCAGTATTCTTAAGAATCCTGGTTTTGAGAAAAGCATCATTTCCAGTACAGCAGCAGTAAATCCAAGATTAGCATCTATCTGAAATGGAGGATGCTGACCAAACCAGTAAACTGTCAATCCCTGGTCGCGCCAATCATTATGGTAAGTGAAAAGGTTACTTCCCGTACATGCTCTTAAGATATAGTTCAAACAGGCATATGCGTTATCTTTATCTTCCAGTCTGGCATATATATTAGCCATATGCGCATATGACCATCCTGTCTGCTGAACAAATCCAATAGTTAGTCTTTTATCAACTGCAGTCTTTATTGCATTATATATTTTCCCATTACTCTCTTTTGTAATTTCAAATCCTGGAAAAAGAGGATATATATGAGACTGATGCCTATGGTAATAGTTATCCTTTATATCATCATACAGCCATTCTTTCATTGCGCCATCTTCGTTTACTTCGTAATCAGGCATCTTATCCAACATTGCTTCCCATCTTGCAAGATTCTCCTGCTCTATATCGAGATATCTACAGGCAGTTATTAGATTGGTAAGAGACTGTTTTGCTACTGCAATATCCATTGTCGCATTTACACACATCATTGACGCATGTTCAACATTAGGAACATTTTCAGGCGATAATGAAGGAACAAAAATATACTTTCCGTCCTCTCCGGTTATTAAAAAATCTTCATAAAACAGCACGACCTCTTTCATAAACCTCACAGCTCTGTGCTTTAGAAAATCATCATCTTTGGTATACAGCCAGTAATCATAATAGTGAGAACTAAGCCAGCCTCCCGCTGAAATCCAAGACTGCCATCTGCCTGTCATTCCGCTTATCTTTCCATGAGTGCTCATGCATATTGGCACAAGAATTCCTCTGCACCCATATATCTTTTTAGCATTTTCACGAAAATGAGGAATAAGCGAATCAAAATAATCATAAAGGGCCATAGATGAATCAAACTGCCCCAAGGCAAGACTTGCCCAGTAACACATTTGTACATTCTCATCATTATGTATATCAGAATCCCATTTAGGATTATATGTTCCATTCCAGATTCCCTGAAGATTTACCGGTAGTCCGTTCTTTCTGGAAGAGGATATAAAAAGGTATTTTCCATAGTTAAACATAGTGTGAAACAAGTTTAACGGTTTTTCATCATTATATGCCTTAAGAAGATATTCCTCATTTGAAAGATTCTTATTATCCGAATAGAGATCTAGATC
>JAQVAJ010000076.1 GCA_028690885.1 Clostridia bacterium | reverse complement strand
TTTTAATATTGCAGTTAAAGAAGGATTGTCAGAGGTTGCACAGGACTTTGTAAACTACATTTTATCAAAAGAAGGACAAGCAGTTGTAGAAAGCGCAGGATATATCTCAGCTTTAACAGGCGATTCCTACTCAGGAATCAAACCTTCCGGCACAGTAACAGTGGCAGGTTCATCTTCAGTAACACCAGTTATGGAAAAATTGAAAGAAGCATATGCTGTACTCAATCCAAATGCTGTTATTGAAATTAACCAGTCTGATTCCACAACAGGCGTTAACAGCGCTATCGAGGGAATATGCGATATAGGAATGGCTTCAAGAACGCTTAAAGAAAGCGAGATAGAAAAAGGAGTAACACCAACAGTAATAGCTATCGATGGTATAGCCATAATAGTTAACAATGAGAATCCTTTAACTGGAATGACAAAAGATGAAGTAACAAAAATCTATATCGGTGAGATAACTTCATGGTCGGAAATTGGAAATGAATAATCTTAGCAATAAAAAAAGCAAGAGCATAAAGGAAAATATCATGAAGGCTGTCTTCTTTGCAAGCGCCTTCATGTCCGTCATATCAGTACTTCTAATATGCGTATTTCTTTTTGCCAACGGGCTTCCGGCAATGAAAGAAATTGGATTTCTTGAATTTCTTTCAGGAAAAGAGTGGAGACCTGGAAATGATATATATGGAATATTCCCAATGATCATCGGAAGCCTTTATGTAACAGCAGGAGCATTAGCGATAGGTGTTCCTATCGGAGTTCTGACAGCAGTGTTTATGGCACGCTTCTGCCCTGCTAAATTGTACAAAATAATTAAGCCGACTATTAACCTGCTTGCAGGAATACCCTCAGTAGTATATGGTTTTTTCGGACTTATGGTAATAGTTCCATTTATTAGAAACACTTTTAGAGTCAGCGGAACAAGCATGTTAGCAGCTTCCATAGTTCTTGGCATTATGATACTTCCTACTATAATAGGAATGTCTGAAGCTGCAATAAGAGCTGTACCTGACAGTTATTACGAAGGCTCTTTGGCTTTAGGAGCAAGTCATGAAAGAAGCGTTTTCTTTTCAATGCTACCAGCCGCAAAATCTGGAATCCTGTCTAGTATAATACTTGGTATGGGTCGAGCTGTAGGTGAGACAATGGCAGTCGTAATGGTAGCTGGTAATCAGCCTATAATGCCCTCCGGACTTTTAAAAGGACTTAGAACACTTACTGCTAATATAGTTTTGGAGATGGGATATGCAGCAGATTTACACAGAGAAGCACTTATTGCAACTGCAGTGGTTCTATTCGTATTTATTTTAATAATTAATCTTCTGTTTTCAGCTATTAAGAAAGGAATTAAGTCATGAAACGTGCAAAGAGTCAGACTATTTTCTTAAGAAGCATAGTATATATCTCAGCTGTGATTACATTAATGACAGTTGCGGGTATTTTAATATATATATTAATAAAAGGAGTACCACATATATCGTGGGATTTGTTCGCATTTAAATACACATCAGAAAACGTATCGCTATTCCCTGCTCTTGTTAATACTTTTACAATGACCATAACAGCTTTATTAATGGCTGCACCTTTAGGAATATTTTCTGGCATTTATCTTGTAGAGTATGCCAACCGCAATAGTAAAAGTGTTAAGGTTATAAGAATAACGACAGAAACACTTTCAGGTATACCCTCTATAGTATATGGTTTGTTCGGTTATCTTCTTTTTGTTGCAACATTAGGCTGGGGTTACTCTATGCTTGCTGGTTCCTTCTCTTTAGCGATAATGATACTGCCGGTAATAATACGTTCTACGGAAGAATCACTAAAAAGCGTACCTGACACATATAGAGAAGGCAGTTTTGGATTGGGTGCTGGAAAACTCAGGACAGTTTTCAGAATTGTCTTACCAGCTGCTATGCCAGGTATTCTTGCAGGTATAATATTATCAATTGGAAGAATTGTCGGCGAAACAGCCGTACTTATATATACATCAGGAACTGTAGCACAGATACCAAAAAACCTTATGGGCTCAGGAAGAACCCTGTCAGTACATCTTTATGCCTTATGGTCAGAAGGAATGAATACTGATTCAGCATATGCAACAGCTGTTGTATTGGTTGTGACTGTTATATTCTTAAATGCCATGTCAGCTTATGTTGCCAAAAAGTTTACGAAAGGAAAAAAGAATGGATAAATTTGAAATTAAAAAACTTAATCTATATTATGACTCATTTCAGGCTTTAAAGAATGTAAACATATCAATACAGAAAAATGAGATAACTGCTTTTATAGGGCCCTCTGGCTGCGGTAAATCTACTCTTTTAAAAACCCTTAACAGGATGAACGACCTTATAGAGGGCTGCAAAATACAGGGTGAAGTGTTATTAGACGGGACTAACATATATGGAAATATAGATATCAATCTCTTAAGGAAGAGGGTAGGTATGGTTTTTCAGAAACCTAACCCATTTCCCATGAGTGTTTATGATAATATCGCTTATGGCCCGAGAACTCATGGAATAAAATCAAAAGCAAAGCTTGATGAACTAGTGGAGAGATCGTTGACAGATGCTGCTATTTTTAATGAAGTTAAGGATCGATTGAAGAAAAGCGCTCTTGAACTTTCGGGAGGCCAACAACAAAGGCTATGTATTGCAAGAGCTCTTGCAGTTGAACCCGAAGTACTTCTTATGGATGAACCAACTAGTGCACTAGATCCAATATCTACATCCAAGATTGAAGACCTTGTTCTTGAATTAAAAAACAGATATACTATTGTCATAGTCACACATAATATGCAACAGGCTACCAGAATATCTGACAGAACAGCATTTTTCCTACTTGGTGAAATAATAGAAATGAGCGATACTGAAAGCCTTTTCTCAAACCCAAAAGATATTCGTACAGAAAACTATATAACGGGGAGGTTCGGATGATGCGTAATAAATTTGACATGCAGTTAGAGGAGTTGAACAATAGCCTTATAGGCATGGGAGCAATGTGTGAAACAGCCATAGCCTCTGCAGTAAAGGCATTACTGGAAAATGATCTTACATTAGCTAAGAAAGTAATGGAATCAGTAAAAGATATCAATCAGGTTGAAAAGGATATTGAAGCAATGTGTCTAAAACTAATATTACAACAACAGCCAGTAGCAAAAGACCTTCGTCAGATATCATCAATATTGAAAATGATAACAGACATGGACAGAATTGGCGTTCAGGCAGGAGATATTGCAGAAATTGTAACCTTTGCAGATTTATCAGAAAGCAAAGACAGAGTACATATTGCTGATATGGCAAAAGCAACGATTAAGATGGTATCAGAAAGCATTGATGCTTTTGTAAAAAAAGATGTAGAGCTTGCTAATCAGGTAATAGAGTATGATGACGTTGTCGATGAGCTTTTTACAAAAGTTAAAGATGGTATTGTCAATTTAATATCAAAAGACAAGAAGCACGGAGAGCAAGCAGTTGATATAATAATGATAGCAAAGTATCTTGAAAGAATAGGAGACCATGCTACTAATATTGCCGAATGGGTTGTATTTTCTATTACTGGCATACATATGGAAGTATCATAATGATATATTTTGTGGAAGATGACAGCAGTATACTGGAACTTGTTGTTTATACATTAAACAATACCGGCTTTGAAGCTTGTGGCATGGATAATGCCAAAATTCTATATGAGAAAATTTCAAAGAAAAAACCAGAACTCATACTACTAGATATTATGCTGCCGGAAGAAAACGGACTTGAAATACTAAACAGAATCAAGTCATCTCCTGAAACATCACACATACCTGTAATTATGGTTACTGCAAAGGGAACTGAATTTGACAAGATTAAAGGTTTAGACAGTGGCGCAGATGATTATATAACAAAACCTTTTGGTGTAATGGAGCTGGTATCAAGAGTCAAGGCAGTACTGCGAAGAACCTTAAAAGCCCCAGATTCCAATGAATATGAATATGAGGGTATATATATAAATACTAAAACACATATCGTAACGTCTGATAATACTTCTATAATACTCACATTAAAAGAATTCGAGCTATTACATGAACTTATGGTTAACAAAGGTATTGTTCTTACTAGAGATAATCTTTTAGAGAAAATATGGGGTTATGATTATCCCGGAGAAACAAGAACTGTTGATGTGCACATTCGAACTTTACGTCAGAAGCTTGGAAAAAATGGCAAATCAATAAAAACAGTCAGAGGAGTTGGATATATGATTGGAGGAAATATATGAAAAGGCGTATTTTCACAAGTATATTTTTTGCATCTTTACTGACTTTGATACTAACATTCGCATTTGTATCAGCAATCTTATATAACAATGCTGCAACATCCATTAAACGGGAAGTTAGAAACGAATCAATATATATTTCAGAAGCAATTAAGTCGTATAACGAAAACACCATTGATATATCAAGCTATCTAAATTCAGCAGGTGCAAAGAGCCTTAACAGAATAACACTGATATCAAGTGATGGAACAGTTACATATGATAATTTCGCACAGATTCAAACTATGGACAATCATTCAGCCCGGCCAGAGTTTATAGATGCAATGAAAACCGGGCAGGGTGAAATAACAAGATTTTCTGACACCTTAGGAGAATCCACATACTATTATGCATTAAAATTAGATAACAATGATGTATTGCGTATCGCTTCAACTACAAAAAGCATATTAGGAATTGTTACTGAATCAATTGTCTGGTTCATTTTGATTTTCATTTTCATAATCTTAATCTCTTTGTTAATAGCAAGACTTTTAACTAAAGCAGTTGTAAAACCAATAAACAAACTAGACCTTGATAATCCTTTGTCCAATGATACATATGAAGAACTCTCTCCTTTGCTTTTAAGAATGGAAAAGCAAAAAAAAGAAATTAAAACCAGAATGGATGAACTAACCAAAACACGTGATGACTTTAATTTCATAACCGATAATATGAGTGAAGGATTAGTAATATTTTCTGAAAAAGGATATGTGCTGGCATCAAATAAAAGCGCAAATAAAATATTGGGTATATCACAAAAACAATATTATCTAGAATCATGCAGAGACTCTTCATATATAGAGCTAATTGAATCATCACTCAATGGAAAACCGCATACCGCAAAGATAAACAGATCGGGTTATACATATCAGTTGTTCGCAAGTCCTGTAAAAGAAGAATCTAAGAATTTCGCTACAGTTCTATTCATTACTGATATAACAGAGAAAGATCAAGCTGAACAAAGAAGGAAAGAATTTTCTGCTAATGTATCTCATGAACTTAAGACCCCTCTTACATCAATTCTCGGTTATGCTGAACTTATATCAAAAGAAATCGCAAAAAAAGAAGATATCCCGCGTTTTGGAGAACTTATACATCGTGAAGCTGCAAGACTATTACAAGTTATTGAAGATATAATCAAATTGTCAAAGCTGGACGAAGCTGATCTTATAAAAGAATTCGAGGATGTTAGACTTGACGAACTTTGCTTAACAGTTATAAATGATCTTAAACAGAAAGCATTAGGCTATAAAGTGAAATGCAGTTTTGAAGGACAAAAAACCATAATCAAAGGTTATTTTCCCATACTTTATGAAATGATATACAACTTGTGTGATAATGCTATTGTATATAACAAAGCCGAAGGAAGCGTAATATTAACACTCGAAAAAAATGATAACAAAGCAGTTTTAACTGTAGCTGATACAGGAATCGGAATACCGCAGGAGCATCTGCCAAGAGTATTTGAACGATTTTACAGAGTAGATAAAAGCCACTCAAAAGATACAGGCGGAACAGGACTGGGATTATCTATCGTAAAGCATGCAGCCTCTTTACATGACGCGAAAATTGATATTTCAAGTAAAATAAACAAAGGTACAAAAATATCTATATCCTTTAATATAAATTAAATATGTTAAGATTATAAATATAATCACTATCTGATGTTGCAATTTCATCTGTCTTCCTTTAAACTTTAATAAGCGAAAGGATTATGCTGCAATGACTAAAAAATACTCAATAGGAATTGACTTTGGCACACTTTCAGGCAGAACCGTTCTGGTTGATTTAAGCAATGGTAGAGAAATCGATGTAGAGGTAAGCAATTATCCTCACGCAGTAATGGAGTCACAATTACCTAACGGACAAAAGCTTCCTGCTGATTTCGCATTACAGCATCCAAATGATTATCTAAAAGTTTTGTCCGATACAGTTCCAGTTATTTTAAAAAGAAACTTTATAAACGCTGAATCAGTTGTTGGAGTAGGTATTGATTTTACTGCCTGCACAATGATGTGTGTTGATAATAATGGAACACCTTTATGTTTAAAAGACGAGTTTTCCAGTAATCCTTATTCATATGTCAAACTTTGGAAACATCATGCAGCACAGAAACAAGCTGATAAGATAAATGAAACAGCAAAAAACATGGGCTGTGACTGGCTGGACCGTTATGGTGGCAAAATATCTTCAGAATGGTTCTTTCCTAAAATACTTGAAACATTGGAAAATGCATATGATGTATATGAAAATACCTACAGATTCATAGAAGCCGGTGACTGGGTTGTATGGATGTTAACCGGTAACGAAACTCATAATGCATGCATGGCAGGATACAAAGCTATGTGGCATAAAAAAGACGGGTTTCCTAAGAAAGAATTTTTTAAGGCACTTGATCCTCGAATGGAAAATATAATCGGAACCAAAGTGTCTGAACAAGTTCTTCCAATGGGTGCAAAAGCCGGCAATATAAATAAACTGGGAGAGCAGCTTACCTCACTTAGCCAGGGCACAGCTGTTGCAGTAAGCAATGTTGACGCTCATGTCGCTATGCCTGCAGCTGGAATAACCACAGCTGATAAAATGCTAATGATTATGGGAACATCAACCTGTCATATGGTACTTGGTAAAGAAGAAAAATCCGTCAAAGGCATATGCGGTGTTGTTGAAGACGGAATCATTGAAGGATATTACGGATATGAAGCTGGCCAGTCCTGCGTTGGAGATCATTTCGACTGGTTTGTTAAAAACTGTATACCTGCTGAATATAGAGAACTGGCAAAAGAAAAGGGA
>JAQVAJ010000075.1 GCA_028690885.1 Clostridia bacterium | reverse complement strand
TTTTGTGGCATAGTGACGCAGATAGATGGGATCTGTGTGCGCCAAATTTTAGTAGTAATTTATAATGCGCTATTAATATGGCATTTGCAATTTTTTGTGCAAAAATGGCGCACATGAATCCCATCTGAATACCTTGCGCGGGCGCAAGTAGTCAAGGGTCAAATCCAGTCAGATGTTCAGTCAGATGTTAATGCCTTGAATATGTGTATTATGCACAAAGTGTGGGTTTGAACCTTGATCAAGCCTACAATTTTTTTGTATATATTGTTTATTTTGTAAAGTTATTTATATTTGCACTTACTTTATAACGCAAAATTTACAGCTATGAAAAAATTAATGACTACCCTTATTTTTATTGCGTTGGCAATAATAGGTGCAAAAGCACAAACAGGAGAATTATTGGTAACTATCACAGACGTTAAACCAGACGGGACATTTCTGTTGATTGGAGTGGGAGATTACATGAAGGCTCCGGAATCGATGCAAGGCAGCCAGGTGTTGGCGGACAGTAGCACGGTTGTCTGTCACCTAAAAAATCTTACTGCCGGAGAACAAAAAGTTTACGTGTTTCAAGATCAGAACGGGAACTATCAACTTGATTTTTCTTCTGATGGAAAACCTCTTGAAGGAGTAGGAAGGTCTGAGAACAACTCCTGGGAACCTTCGGTTATCATAGACAACACCGTGCAAAAGATCAATATCAGGATGGTTTATCTCACTCAATAAAGCACAAAACACGACCAGTTCCGATGTTTACCACAATAGAACTGCAAGACGTGACTAATAATGTCCGAAGATTGTCCGCTCTCCGTCCAAAGTTGCCGAAGTTTATCCGAAGTTGATAAGCGGCTCCAGTATCTATTTTATAATGAAGTCCAATAATCACCAAAAAAGAGTGCGAAGCAGGCGTTTTGTTCTCTTTCACGATTTCAATATTCTTATTAATCGTCTACCATAGCATAAAAGGAATAAAAAGGCTTTTAAACTGGAAAGAATTTTTGAGCGATGCAGCATTTTAATAAAACATTACGTCAACATAATATGTTGAGGGAATGAATATTATTTACAAAAAACATATATGATGAAAGGAATACAATTTTTTAAAAATATAGCTTTATTAAGTTTAATCTTGTTACTTTTTGCTTGTAACAAAGAAGTAATTACTAGCCCGGGAATGCAAGAAGAAGCGTTAATAGAGTCCGATGATACGACATTTGTCCCAGTATCACAAGCTACTGGAATCGCGGAAACATTCTTTGACACACTCTCGAATGACTCTGCTACAAAAAGTAATTTCCGCGTTGCCTCAACCGAGATTATTTGGGATAGCAGGAATGAAAACAAACCCTGCATGTATGTAATTAATTATGCTGATGAAGGATTTGTTATTGTTAGTGCTACAAAGGATTACTATCCTATTTTAGCGTATTCCAATGAAAGCAATTTTGTTCTAAGCGACAATATGGGCGGTGTGGCAGTTTGGTTGGAAGAAACCAAAGAAGCCATTCGACAAAGCGAAACTATGGATGAAAAAATCAAGGCGGAGATACATGGTTTATGGCAACAGTATGAACGAGCAAACAACATGGCTTCTTCCAATTTAAACACTAAAAGTTCTACGCCGGAAAAAGATCTTGTACGGGAAAATCGAATAGCTGAGTTAAACAGTATAGGCTATACATGTTATAGTTTAGCGAGCGCATATGCCGATGGTTTGATTTCAAACAATTTATATCAGGAATGTTTACTTATTGGTTATGAGTGGGATACGGAGGAATATACTCTTGTTGTATTAGGAACTGATTTTAGTTTTTCACAGGTTGGACCTTTGGTTTTTACACAATGGGAGCAACAGAATTCTTATAACGCACTATGCAGTAACTACCCGGATCCTGCAGGTTGCGGAACCATAGCTATAGCGCAAATCATGAAAGCCCATCAGTTTCCCTCAACTTACAATTGGGCTGGTATGGCTAATACTTATGCAACGAATGCCACACAAATATTGATTAGGGATATCAATAACAGAATAGGCTCAGGCTCAACAGTCACTGAAGAAAGATCGGCATTCCAATATTTTGGCTACGATGCGACAGTATATGATCATAATACACAATCGGTAACTCTCGAGATTTTTAATTATCATAGACCTCTACTTATGGGAGGATATACTAATAGTTTCTTAGGAATTCCACTTGGGTCAGGGCATAGTTGGGTTTGCGACGGAGCAAGGACAGAATCATACTCTGATTTCTATTATGTAGAATTTCTAATGGGTAGTCCGGGAAATTATAGTTACGAATATGATAAAAATATATGTACTCCTCAAAATCCGTTTTCTTATGGCGGTGGTAGTATCACATATTTTCATATGAATTGGGGATGGAATTCTTTATCTACTCCAGACGGATGGTTTGTTTCAAACAATGTTAATACGCATATGGGTAATTATCAGCATGTAAGGAAAAATATATATGTATCAAAATAAATACTGTATCATGAGAAATTCGTTTAGGTCTGTAATTATTCCAATAATGGTTCTATCGTTTGGGTTTGTATTATTTAATGGTTGTGCCAAAATAAATCCTAAGGCTTATGATTATTTACTATTACTAAACATACACGACTCTTACGGTGTTGATGTTATAGAAGATATTCCAAATACTAAAAGCGAAGGCTTTTTAGTAGTTGAAGATAAAGATGGCTGGATTGGTGAAGTAAACCCGGAGGTGTATAAATTAAATATTACTTTACCCAGTCCATATTATGGACTGGGAGTACCTAACCCGGAAATACCATTATCTGTAACCAGAATCAACAACAAATATTATTTAGTATTAAAAGTCAATCATATTAATAAATTGCCAGATGATGAACTTACATTTAAACTAACTTGTTCTCACGTTTTTGACGATAGTGAGGAACATATTATTGTATCTTATTGGAGAGAAGGTGGTTTGTTTAGTCTTTCCGGCGATTATACACGAACGGAATGTTATCGTATAACAATTGATGGTATAGAATGGCCGGTAGAGCAGGAACTTTTTGTCCCTAATTTTAGTGATGAAATAAAAAAACAACTAGCTCTGACTAATAATGAAAATGATTTCACCCGGTTTATTTCTGTAGCAAAAATAATATTGTAAAAATTTTCAGAACAGTTTAACGGAGCGAAGCGACAACCCCCTTTTTAGAGGGGGCGAAGGGGGAGGAATAGAGAAAGGAGGAAAAACGAGTACTATACGAAATAGCCTCTTCACACTTAGCTCGCCGTACCTTTGTCGGTAATCTTTACAAGCAGGTCAAAGACCCCCCTTGTCGGCTCACTCAGCGGACACAAGGAAGGCAGCAAGGCATTCGCCCGATACCGAAAGATTGCGAACACACTCCAAACAAATATTTTAGAAAGAAAAATTTGCGATTATGCAAAACAAACATTATGTTTGTAATGCATAATTATTGTATAGATATGAAATTTGTTAATAGAATAGAAGAGGCTAAAAGGCTTAAACAGGTGCTAAATGCGGAAAAATCCACATTTACGGTACTCTATGGTCGTAGGCGTTTGGGGAAATCTACGCTTATTACCAGAGTATTGAACCAAAATGATGTCTACTATTTAGCAGACCAGACAGATGCTACTTTACAGCGAGAGGCATTAGCAAAGATGATATCAGGTATCATTCCGGGATTTGATAAGGTGATATATCCCAATTGGAATGTCTTTTTTGACACACTCAATGACCGCACCACACAAAAGTTCACGCTGTGCATTGACGAGTTCCCCTATCTTATTGGAAGCAGTCCCGATTTACCCTCCATACTTCAGAATAAAATAGATTCTAAGCAGTTGAAGTTTAACTTGATAATTTGCGGCTCATCTCAGCAGTTGATGTATGGATTGGTTTTAGATGCTTCATCACCACTCTATGGTCGTGCTGATGCCATATTGAAAATTGCTCCGATAAAAGTTCCTTATATTAAAGAAGCTCTCGGTGTATCTTCGCTTGATGCAGTCGAGGAGTATGCTGTTTGGGGAGGAGTACCACGTTATTGGGAGCTACGAGAGGGGTATGCCAATTTGCGTGAGGCAATCCAGAGCAATATGTTATCTGTCAATGGAACTCTATATGAGGAGTCGATAAAACTCTTCAAAGATGATATTAAGGATATTGTGAAGACTGCAACTATTATGTCGTATGTGGGTGGTGGTGCACACCGTATGTCTGAGATAGCAGGTCGGAGCGGTGAGATTGCGACAAACCTTTCGAGACCCCTTGCCAAGTTAATATCATTGGGATATTTAACCAAAGAGATTCCGTTTGGCGAAAACGAGAAGAACTCCAAAAAAAGCCTATACAAGATAAGCGACCCATTTATGAACTTTTATTTTCAGTTCATTATCCCTAATCGTTCATTTATCGAAATAGGACGTATTGCCCCTATATTGTCAAATCTGGACAACCATTTTTCAGACTATGTTGCAGATTATTGGGAAAAGCTTTGCCGTGAGACCGTCTCGGAGAATGAGATTGACGGCATCACATTCGGCATTGCACGCCGTTGGTGGGGCAATGTCTCAAGAAATGAACGAATTGAAATAGATGTAGTTGCCGAGTCGTTGGATAAAAAATATCTACTAGTTGGTGAATGCAAATGGACTACCAAAGAGAATAGCGACCGCTTATTGGCTGAATTAATCGGGAACGCAGAAAAATTGCCATTTGCCCAGAACCACACCATTATTCCTAAACTCTTTCTAAAGAACAGACCTACGGGAACAATGGACAATGTATTGTTGCCCGAGGACGTTATGAAGTGCCAATAGCGTTATGGGACAAGTCGAATACGATGCTTTCGTAGATTGACTACATTTGTCTGATTATACTTATTATACTTCACAAATCATATGAGAACAAAGTATTTACTTTTAGGAATAATGGCATTAGGATTGTTATCGTGTGATAAAATCATCAACAATCATAAGATTTGGGACATAAGCCCCGTTGTGGTTAGAGTTCAGGTTACAGATGCCAATGGAGTTGATCTGCTCAATCCGGACAATCAAAACTCATTTGAGGCAAGTGGAATAAAAGCTATTTATAAAGGGAAGGAGTACGAGTGTAATAAAGATGTCTCAGAGGTAAAAACCAAAGCTTATATGCCATATTTTTATGGGCTGCAAATAAGTAAAGATTTCAATAACGGTGCTTATATACTCAACTTTGGAGAACTGGACGGGGCAAGAAGTTACTTTAATGAAGAGTTAACCATATTGTGGGGAAATGGATCTTCAGATAAAATAAAATTCAACAGAAAGTTTCGATGGAAACTTAACGGAGATCCGGAAATTAGTGAAGATTGGTTTATGAATGACAATAAAGTATCAGGCAGAATTATCAAGATAGTTAAATAATTAAGGAGCGAAGCGACAACCCCCTCCTTGGAGGGGGCGAAGGGGGTGGAATAAACTAAGAGAGTTTGCCGCCTTTCGCGGTAAACGACGGTACAAAAAAAGCAGGCGTCTAAACCTGCTTTTTTGTACCCGGAGCCGGGGTATAAAATATGAATATAAGCATATTGTATAAATGCCTGATTATCAGACTTTGTATATTATTAATATACTGTTATACTAATAGTTACTATATACCAAATAGGTTCACTTTATAGCAGTTCTTTTAAGTAGTTTTTAATTAAGTCGGGGAAAAATATCAAAAATCCCCGACCTGATATTGCAAAATCCCCGACCTATTTTTACCTTTGTGTTGCACACAAAAACTAACTCATAATGGCTACAATTATTTCGATACTTTCGAGTAAGGTAGATAATTCTACAGGCAAAGCGGAAATTTCCATTCGACTCAGACATGGGAAAAAAATTGACCAACAAACCGGAACATTTATTTCTGTACTTCCCGAATTCTTTTCTAATGGTAAGATTGTCATTAACCAAAGACTCATAACTCCAATTGTAAAAGAAGCTCAGTATGCTAAATGGAATCTGGAGAATCTTATCAATTACATTACTACAAAATTTCAGGAAGATGTCGTCAATGGCAAGTTGCCCCGAAAATGGCTGTTTGAGACCATTGACAGGTACACGTTCCCGGAAAAGTATGAAGTGAAAGAAGAAACCGTGAAGGTTCCTTTTTTTGATCTGTTTTATGAATACATTCATACACAGAATTTCAGCCAGACCCGAATCAAAAATTATATGGTTCTTTATCGCTGTCTGAAACGTTTTGAGCTATTTTACCACTATAATCTGGAGTTAGATACCTTTTCAAACGAAAAACTCCAAAAATTCAATTCCTTTCTGGCTGACGAGTACACGTTTTTCATGCCTGACAAAGATGGCGTAATGAGGCCAAAACATTCGTACAAAAAGATTTTTGAAACGTTCCGGGAACGCAGGATCCCCAAACAAAGAGGGGATCACTACATTTCCGATCTTGAAACCCTCCTTCGGACTTTTTTCTCATGGTGCATCAAGAAAAAGAAAATCACTAATGATCCATTCAAAAGCTACTCAATAAAAGCAATCGAATATGGAACGCCTTATTACCTGACCCTCGAAGAAAGGAACCAGATTTATCAAACGGACTTGTCTTCAGAGCCACAAATGGAAATCCAAAGGGATATTTTCATTTTCCATTGTTATATCGGATGTCGTGTGAGTGACCTTCTGAGAATGACTAATGAGAATATAATAGTTGACCGGTACGGAACAGCGGTTGAGTATATGCCACAGAAAACAAGGGAACAAAGCGCGAAAGTGGTGAAAGTCTATTTAAGTGAGATTGCCCTACTGATCCTTAATAAATACAAAGAGCCGGACACCAAACGTCTCCTCCCCTTCATATCATCGCAGAAATACAATGTTTATATAAAGAAAATTCTGCACACTTGCGGGATCAACAGAATGGTTACGGTTCTCAACCCAACCACCGGAGAATCCGAACAGCGCTGTATTGCCGATATTGCATCATCACATATCGCACGCCGTACATTCATTGGGATCCTTTACAAAAAAGTCAAGGATCCGAACCTTGTCGGCAAGTTATCAGGACATAAAGAAGGGAGCATG
>JAQVAJ010000074.1 GCA_028690885.1 Clostridia bacterium | reverse complement strand
AGAAGTGTCTCTTCAATGTAAGGATACTTATATCCTAAGCGAACCATTATATCTTGAAAATATGCGGTTTTATCGGAATAATCTTCTTTCGTTGTATGTTGTTTGCTTTGTGATGTATAAGAAGCTATTACTGTAGTAAATTCAGATGCTTTTATAATATTCTGTATTGAATTATCAGAATTTGGTAATATCCAGTCAAAATAATTTTTTGCATCATCAGCTATAGATACATCTTTCTTCTCTGGTTCTTTACCAACCATTATCAATTTTTCTTTTGCTCTTGTAAGTGCAACATAAAGTATTCTCATTTCTTCTGATAAATTCTGCCTTTTAATACTTAAAGATAATGCATTTTTAGTTATATGCTTGTGATATGTTTTATTAATATCACTAATATATTCACTTCCAAAACCTAAATCCCTGTCGATAAGCAATCTGTTTTTTGTTTCTTCAATGTTAAATTTCCTTGAACAGCCTGCTAGTATTACAACTGGAAACTCTAATCCTTTGCTTTTATGAATACTCATTACATTAACTGAATCTAAAGATTGTGTTTTTAAAATTTCCGATATAATATCTTTATCTTTCTTTTTTTTACTTTTAATAAAATTAAGAAAACCGCTTACATCATTAATTCCTTTCTTATGACATTCAACCGCTAGCGCATATAATCTTTTAAGAAGTTCCTGGTTTTCAGATACATAATAGAATCCTGATTTTGTCATAGCATAAAATAGAATTTTTTCAAGTGTATTTACTTTTGCGAAATTTCTTATAGCAGTTAGGTCATCTAAAAACCTTTTTATCTTGCATTCAAGTAATTCATTGTTTTCTAGCAGCTTATTCTCTTTGTAATTTATTAAATCATTATACAAACCATATCTGCTTTTTTTTATTTTAGTAATTTCTTTCTCATTGAATGCATAAACTTTATTTTTCATAACCTGAGCAAGATAAATATCCTGATAAGGATTGTCAGTCACATTCAACAAAGCATAGACATCAGATATGCTCTTATCGTTCATGTACTCTACACTTTGGTCAGAATATGCTAAAATACCACACTTATTTAGTATTTCACAGTATTTTTTTGCATATGGGTTAACTGATCGTAACAGTATTACTATATCAGAATATCTTATTGCTCTAGTATCCTTTTTATTACTGTCAAATATGGTTATACCACTATTTATCAGCTGTTTTATCTCCTGGACAATAACAAATGCTTCTACTTCGATTTCAGTCATTGTAGGGAATTCATTATACAAATATTTACTATACTCATACTTCAAAATTTTTGGTGAATACAAATCCTTTACAGAATCATTATTAACATATTCCGAACCGCATCTAAGCTCTTCTTCTTCTGTGTATTCCACTTCCCCAAGATTGTTATCCATTATATTCGAGAATATTGAATTAACATATTCCAATATTGTGTTTCTGCTTCTGAAATTATAACTCAAATTTAATTTCATACCTTTTTCACTGGACTTTGCATACTCTACTGCTTTATTTTTAAAAATTGCAGTCTGAGCATTTCTGAATCTATATATGCTTTGCTTTAAATCACCAACAGCGAATACATTACCTTCTCTTCTTATCTGATTTATTATCTCTTCCTGAATATAGTTAAAGTCTTGATATTCATCAATTAAAATATGCCTGAATTTATCCCTGTACAGTTCATAAGCTCCTGATTTTAAGCATTTCAGAGCCATATGCTCCATATCTGAATAGTCAATTACTTTTGCTTTACTTTTCTTTTCAGTATATGCTTTATCAACACATAAGAGCGTATCAGTGAATTCTTTTAAAATCGGATACATGATTTCACAATCTTTTTTAATATTTTCAGTATCATCATAAATTTGAGAGGTTATGTCAGTTATTGAATTCTTAAATGCTTTTCTATATTCTTTTATTGCATCCACATATTCCTCATTGAAATCTTTCTTTTTTCTGGGTAAAGATATGTATTTTAAATCATAAAAGTATTCTTTTAAACCATCCCAATTGAGTGTTTCTATAAAATTATATATATTTTTGATTATGTCAAAATCCTGATTAAGCATATCCTCATAGTGACCATACTCAGCAGTACCAGATAGTATACTACTTATTTTATTTATATATATTTCACATGAGTTTAGTTTTCTTAATATATGTTTTTTAATCTCAACCCCATACTTGGAATTAAATATCAATTTATCTTTAATAACTGACTCTTCAGTTTTTTTTGTAAGCCATTGTTCATAATCTGGGTAACTTTTTACTGTTTTTAGTATCGATATGATTAAAGATGACAGAGTATCAAGATTTTTCCCATATCCCAATGTTGATAAAAGCCTCAGAAAATTTTCCTCTTTATTCTGTAATTTATTTTTATAAACACTAGTAATTGCATCTTCTAGATAATTATCTGCAATAGTTTCATCAACTACGGAAAAGTTTGGATCTATATTGATAAGATTAGCGTTATTTCTAATTACTTCGCTACAAAAAGAATGTAATGTCGATATCGTTGCTCTTGAAATATTGCGATATTGCTTTTTCAGATGTTCATTTTCTGGAATTTGAAGGATTTTTTCTTTTAGAGCTTTTCTGACTCTTTCTTTAATTTCACCTGCTGCAGCATTAGTAAATGTAGTTACAAGAAGGTTTTCGCATTCAGTACCCGATTCATAATCTGACAATATACTAATAATCCTTTCAATAAGAGTTGCAGTTTTCCCACTGCCTGCTGCTGCTGAAACTAATATATCTGTATTTCTTAATGAAATAGCTTGTTGCTGCTGTTCCGTCCATTTTACCATTCTATTTCATCATCCTTTCTTGGAGAAATAACTCTATATCTACCTTTTGAACTATCAAAACCACATAAGTTCTTATACTCACAGTATTTACAAGCTGGTTCCCTGTTATCATTAAGAGGATAAACTTCAAAATTTCCTTCTTTTATTCTTTCACCTGTTCTTATAATTGTTTTTTCCAGACTTGAAAATATCTTCTCAGCGATTTGTTTATCAACTATTTTTCTCTTCTTAATATTTTTTTCATTAACAATATCAAAAAGCGATTGATCTTTATCTTCAAATGAATATCCGCTTAATACCCTTTCATTATCTTTATATGATTCATCTGATGTTTTTGAAATTTCTACATAATCCTCTTTAACAGTCATATAGTACATTCCTGTCAGGTTAGCATTTTTAGCTTTATGATATGCGTAAGCATACAAAGCAAGCTGTATGTCATGTCCTTCTTCAATTTTATATAAATAAGTATCCTTATCTGAAGATTTATAATCAATTATTCTGAAATATTCATCATTATTAATAAAGGTTGAATCAACTCTGTCAATCTTTCCAGTTATTTTAATTTTCACATTTTCATTTTCAATTATCACAGCAGGAAGCTGCTGTCCATCATTAAATTCTGCTTCAAAATACCTAGGTTTCAATTTTTCATCTTTTAAAATATCAAGTGAAACCTTAACTGTTTCTGCTGTCTGCAGAACAGCTCTTTTCTTCACATACTCTAAAATCGAATCTCTTCTGTAGATATTATTTATTCTGCTAATACTTTCTGCAGATTCTTCACATATTGCATAAATTTCATCGTAATTATACTCTTTCTCATAATTGCATACCTTATTCATTACATCAAATAAAACTATATGCTTTAATGTTCCAAGATTTTTTGAAAAATATTCGAATTCTGACCTTTCATCAAGTTTCAATCCATATGCCATTAAGAAACTATATGGACATTTCATATATCTTTCGAGCATAGTTGCAGTGATAGTTATCTCCTGGTTAAATATTAAATCAGACATTTCTTTGTTAGTTAGTCCACTTGCATCTTCTAAAGAATCAAAGAACTTCTCAAATTCCGTACCAGAACAATATTGATGAATCGACTGCTTATTTGAATACAAGAGGTTAAATCCAGTTTTAAGATTAAAAGCATAGTAACTTTGTGGTATATCTTCCTTAGTTAGTGTATGTATGTTAGTAAAAATATCATAAATCTTTGTAATAATTAAAGCTGGAAAAAGATATCCACCTTCAGTATTATTTATACAATAACTTAAATAAAGATATTTATTTGGACTTTGCAGTAAAGTGTATGTAATGTATTCCTGTTCATCAATCTTTTCTTTTGGGTCAGAACTTATCTCATACCCGTTTTCTTTAAGTAGATCATAATCAGAATCATTTAATAGATTATTATAATTAACAGTCATTGGAAAACTGCCATCATTGGCACCTAAAATGAAAACAGTATCATAATCCACTATATCTGTTCTGGATGAACTAGTAAGAAACACACAGTCCTTTGTCATCGGTGTAACACCTACCGTCTCTTCTAAAAATGCTGTTTTTAATATATTAAGAAAATACTCAGCTGTCTTTTTTTCGTTCTCAGTGATAATAACAAGTTGGTCTAGAATATCTATAAATGAATTGTAGCACTGTTTTGACTGTTCAATTTCATCATTATTCATGTATAAGCTGAGTTTCTCAATTTTCTCACTTACTTTCATTTTTTCTGTAAGTTGATAAAGATTATTAGCAAATGTTTCAGCAGTACATCCTCCTTTTATGCTATCAAAAAAAAGATCAAGGAATTGTATAACTGACAACCTAAGCTCATTCATTTTGATATCATATGAACTATTTTCATAATCCCAAACTGTATGCCATACAGTTTTTCCTGATATCCCCCATTTCAAAATATAGTTCTCTAACTCAAAAGACTCTTTTTCTGTAAGATTTGAATAAATGCTTTTAAAAAATCTTGTCATATGCTGATAACTATAATCCCATATATAAATATCTAGAATAGATATAATGAACTGCATAAGAGGATTATCAGATATATTCTTTCTTGTATTAACATAAAAAGGAATATCATATTGACTGAATACCGCTTTAGCAATCATCTCATATAAACTAATATCACCTGTTACAAGCAGTATATCTTTGAACCTTATATTCCTACTAGTAACAGCATCCATTATTTTAGCGGCAGTATATTCAACTTCCTCATAAATATCTGTAGCTTTGAATATTGAAATATTTTTTGGTATTACTTTTGAAGATTTAAAATTTGTATTGAACATATTTTCAAAAAGAAATTTTATTTCTTTAGAACTATGTTCCTTTTTATCAAATACTTTATTCTCAAAAAAACTTATATTTAGGTTTTGTGATTCTTCCTTAATTTTGTTGTATGTCAATGTAGGTCTTTTAAATATACTTTTGTCAAAAGCAGCATCCTCAGCATAATTTTTATCCATGCATAATGAAATATTTATTCTTTCAGCTTTAAGCATCAACTGTCTGATTACATCAAATTCATTTGATGTAAATGAGTCAAATCTATCAAACCATATAATACAGTTATCAAAACTGGATTTATTTTTAATATGTTCACACAAGAAGCTGAATGCATCAGATTGATCTGAATAGCCTTTATCAGAAAGTCTATTTAAATATCCTTCAAATATTTTTGAAAGATCAAAAAACTTTCTTCTAGAAATATCTGAAGCATTATCAGCTTCAATTAACTTCATTAAGTCCAAATATGAAATATCATTATTCTTTAAATCTTCTATTGTTTTTTTCATTAAAACTGAAAAGCCTGGGAACCGCCTTGACCTGTTATAATAATCCAGTTTAATATAGTCTTCATTTAATAATGAATAAAGAAGCATTGTCTTTCCAATTTCATTTATTGAGTTGCTTCTTTGAATATATTCTATATCAAAAAGCCTTTGAGTAAGGCGGCTGAATGTCATAACTTCAACACGCATAAACCCTTTATCCATAGCAAGGCGTTCTTCATAATACGATGAGAACTGCTCTGGAATAACAACAATAAGTCTTGATGCCTTACTGTTTTGATTTGCATCATTTATCTGTTCTATAAATTCATCTGTAAGTTTTTTCTTATTTAATCCATAAAAGACTTTAATACTCATTTACAGCTCACATGCTATCATAGCAGCGACTTTTGCATTATTAAGGACAAGTTCGATATTTGCAGAAAGACTCTCTCCTTTTGTTATATCTTTTATGCTTTCAAGAAGAAATGGAGTTATTTCTTTGCCTTTAATACCTTTTAGTTCTGCTTGTGAAATAGCCTTTTTTATCACACTATCAATATATTCCTTATCCATTGAGTATTCAGAAGGTATAGGATTAGCTATTACAACACCACCGTTAAGACCTAATTCCCATTTTGTTCTTAGTATCTGAGCAGCATGAACTGCTCCATTTACTTGATAATCTACTTTATAACCGCTGTCATCTGTATAAAATGCTGGAAATTTCTCTGTTTTATAGCCCAAAATAGGAACACCGAGTGTTTCTAAATACTCCAATGTCAAACCTATATCAAGTATACTTTTAACTCCTGCACAAACAACTGCTACTGATGTCTTACCCAGCTCCTGAAGGTCAGCTGATATATCGAATGTATTTTGGGCATTTCTGTGTACACCGCCAATTCCGCCTGTGGCAAAAATCTTTATACCTGCCAAATTAGCAATTATCATAGTAGCAGCAACAGTTGCTGCTCCATCTTGATTTTGTGCTATAACAGCAGGTATATCTCTTCGTGACATCTTAAGTATACCTTTAGCATTTGCCAGGTACTCAATTTCTTCGTGAGTAAGACCGATTTTAATTCTGCCTTTTATTATTGCTATTGTTGCAGGTACAGCTCCATTTTTACGAACTACATCCTCACACATCAAGGCAGTTTCAACATTTTTCGGATAAGGCATACCATGACTAATTATTGTAGATTCCAATGCCACTAGAGGCTTGTTCATACCTATTGCCTTTTTCACTTCTTCTGAATAATCAATAAATTTTTTCATCTAATTAATTTCCTTTAACATAGTTAATACTTTATATTTTGATATATTTTCACTTACTGCACTTTTACTTGATAGGGTGATATAACTTAATATGTTTGCTATATTCATTGAATATCTTATATCATAACCATTCATAAATCCATAAGCCAACCCAGCTGCATATGCATCCCCTGCTCCATTAACAGATTCTATTGATTTTGCTGGA
>JAQVAJ010000073.1 GCA_028690885.1 Clostridia bacterium | reverse complement strand
TCTAAACGACTATTTCTGGTAGTTAAGTCGATTATATTATGCTATCTTCATATTTTTCTTGACTTAACTTTCATTAATTAATGTAATATAGCCATGAGGTGACTATTTTGAAAAGAAAAATAGAAGAAAAGCTTATTGCTTGGAAAAACAAAGGTACTGATAGAATGCCACTCATAATAAATGGTGCAAGACAGGTAGGTAAAACCTACACTCTTAGGTAGTTTGGAAAATGCTATTTTAAAAATGTCATATATGTGAATCTTGAAACCAATCTGACTATTGCATAATACTTCAATGATAATATTACACCTGAGAAAATCCTACGATATCTGGAGTATTCTGCGGGAGAGAAAATAGTACCTGGTGAAATCTTGGTCATCTTTGATGAAATACAGTCTTGTGAAAGTACCTTAACCTCTCTTAAGTATTTTTGTGAGGAAGCACCTTCAAACCCACTTGATGTAAAAGAAAAAAAATAGAAAATATAGTATTTCAAAAGTTTCTGTTTAACATCTTCTTGGTAGAGATAAGAAGGATTGAACCTCCTTCCTCTTGTAAGTGGCGCGATTATACACTCCAATTCGCTAAACCAATTTCATGTCTTTCTGCTTAATAACAGATATATAATTAAGTATGACAGAAATGAAGTAAACGAGCTTAGAAGAATCTGGGATATGTCATTTAAACACAAAAATGATATTATTAATACCTGTTGCTGATATTGTTATTCATATAATACTATGTTATAAAGAGAACAAACAGAATAAGCAAAAAAGTTATAGGAAACCGGTGGTTGCTTGTAAAATGTATGACTATACTGTCCGATATAAGTTATTAATATTTTTCAGGAGAAAATGAATCTATGTTTAAAGATATCGCAAATGTGAAAAAGTCAAGTAATTACGAGAATATTTGAATTGAAGGAGTAGGAAATGAAAATTAAATATTTAGGTACGGCAGCCGGTGAGGGTATACCCGCATTATTGTGTAACTGTGAAATTTGTAAAAAATCAAGAGCCTTGGGTGGCAAGAATTTACGCGCAAGGAGTCAGGCTTTGATTGATGACATATTATTAATTGATATGCCACCTGAAACTTATTCAAACTTCCATAGATATAATATAGATTTGTTAAATATTCGTTACTGGCTCGTTACACATACGCATTCAGATCATTTTTATAAAGATGAACTGGCATATACCAGTAACGGTGTTTATGCTCATCATTATGATGATTGGCATGGAATCGACATATATGGGAGTATAGATTTAAAGGAGTCGTTAGATAAAGTAATTAATACTGAAAAACATAAAAAATACATGCGTTATGAGTCTAAATTGCCATTTGTTAAATTTACTTGCAATGAATATGATATAACTCCTTTAAAAGCCAATCACGGCACAGAGAACCCATTTATTTATCTGATAGAAAAAGATGGAAAATCTTTACTGTATGCTCATGATACAGGTTTGTTATTAGAGGAAACTTTAAATTACCTTAAAACATCAAATTTGAAATTGGATCTGGTTTCTCTTGATTGCACGGCAGGAAGTATGATGGATTATCATTATCCGCTACATATGTGCTTGGGTTGGAATATTAAGTGTCGTGATGAATTGCTTACAAACAATTTAGCCGACCAAAACACTAAATTTGTTTTAAATCATTTTTCCCATAATGGTACAGATGTAGTTTATGATGATTTTTGTATGATTGCTGATAAATATGGATTTATAACATCGTATGATGGTTTGGAAATAGAACTTTAATTAACATTCCTAAACTACTATTCTACCATGTTGCCAAGTATTAAGGATTGAGTTCTTTACGAGTAAAATCAAGGGTCTTAACCATATTGGTGACATCTGCAGTATTTATATCGAACAGGCTAATAATCGTTTTTGCCTTGATGTGAGCGCATACCTTAAAACATATATGCTTTTAATATATTCTGCCTGATTTGCCCATGCACATAAACAGGTAGCCTCTTTTGCGGTCAAGGAAATATGCGACATTGACCTGCGGCAGCCCTTCGTCAACATTCGCTTTCCCGTATTCAGCAGAAAGCACATGTCCACTTCTCAGGAAAGACGCTTATCCTCTCGTGGCTGAGGTATTCCGTGAAGACTCTGGACAGTTTGGATTCGCTTGGAATATAGTTAAGCTCAGTATAGTGGTCATATAGGTAATACTTGCCTAGCTGCAATGCTGATTCTCTTCTGAAAAAATAATATTCTAATTTAAGAAAAGCGTTACATATGCAATGCTCAAATTCCTCAGTTGTCTATAGGGTAGCATAGTAGCATAAAAGTTTATGTTATTTAATTAACTTAACAAAATAATTATTTCTCAAAACAAAACCTCATTTCTGTCATTATTGTAATAGAGATAATGTTAAGAAAAAACTATAAAAGAGGTGGAATTTGTACTATTATTCAAGGTTGTGTAATGCTTGATTTAGCAGTAATATCAGGAGCAGGGTTGAAGTGCAGGGCTCCATTTGTATTAAGAGGGCAGAATAGATGTTAAACAGATTGTTTCAATCCTGTTTTTTCTCGATGGTCGCATTTTGAAACATATCCATTTTTAACTTTCGTTCTCGGAAACATCTCATTCTTCTTTGATCGATACTCTCATAAACTCAATAAAAAAATCTAGTCCTTTAAACAACCAATAGGAACAATAAGAACACCATCATCCCGTTTATACCCAAATTTTGTACCTGTCAGAATCATAAGAAACGATGGTTTGTTCATTTTCTTATAATCGATGACCTCAGATAATTTTCTTAAGTTCTTTGCTGCTTTATCAAATTCATTCGACCCGAGTTTAATCTCTACTGCACCCCATCGTCCATCCCTTAGCACAACTATTACATCACATTCTAAACCGCTTTTGTCTCGATAATGAGAAACCTTCCCCCCCAATGCTTCAGCATATATCCTCAGATCTCTTATACATAGAGATTCAAACAAATAACCAAATGTATTAAAATCCAACAATAAGTGCTCATGGGTAATGCCTAATGTTGCGGTTGCAATCGAAGGATCAACAAATTGTCTCTTTGGCGATACTCTTAATGGGGTAGCTGAACGAATAGACGGATTCCAAGCCTCTAAGTCTTCCACAACAAATAATCTTTGAAGCACATTCAGATATGACTGAATCGTTGGTCTAGAAATTGATTCATTCTCCCCACCTTCCATATCTTTTATTAAAACTGAATAATTAGCCTCTGTTGAAATATTACGGGATAAAGATCGTAGTAAAGCAAACATCTTGTTTGGATTTTTCTCGATACCATCAACTCGTGAGACATCAAACTGAACAATGGAGTTGACATAGTCTTGTGCTCTTTTAGATGCTGATTCTGGTTTTGATGTTACAGAGGCGGGCCATCCTCCTCTAACAATTGCCTTCGCAATTCCTTCAATCTCAATATTGCTTGTTAGGCCAATATTATTATACTTCTCAAATAGTTCTTTGAGACTTATCTCTCCTGTAGATTCATTAGATTCAAAAAGGCTCATCGGACGCATCTTTATTCTTGAAAACCTTCCCGTTCCAGTGTGTGAAATTTGTTTATCTATGATTGGGGTAGCCGAACCGGTTAAAATAAACTGTCCTTCCTCACCTCTCATATCGACTTCATGCCTTACTGAATCCCAAAGAACCGGGGCAACTTGCCACTCGTCGATTAATCTTGGGTTTTCTCCTTTCAATAGTAATGATGGCTTTACACTAGCTGCTTGAATATTACTTTCTCTTGTATCTGGATCCTGCATGTATAGGATACTTTTAGATTTTTTTGCAGCAGTCCACGTTTTTCCACTCCACTTAGGTCCTTCAATCAATACTGCACCGGCTGATTCCAATGCTTCTTCTAATATTTTATCTGCTATTCTCGGATAGTATTTTTTCATGATAACACAACCTTCCCTACATAGTATACTCCAGTTTACAGTTTGGCTCAATACTATTTTACAGTTTGGCTCAATACTATTTTACAGTTTGGCTCAATTTTGTTTTATCGTTTGGCATATAATAGTTCGTATTGTTATATCGTACTAGCAAGGCGAAATTCAGGTTGTTTGCAGTTGGTTTCTATAGCAAAAACAAAGACGAGAATAAGAAACTGGTTATTATTCCGAAGGAAGCTGAGATTGCAAAACGCATCTATAGAGAAGTAATTTTGCTTAAGCTCCAATTTTACAAAATCCCACTGCTTTAAAAACTAAATTCTATAATTTCACTATTTTCAAGCCAATGGTCTTTAAATACTGAATGTATTAACATTCCATGACAAACTACAATTACCTTTGTAGGCTTCTTGTATTTATTAAGTGTTTTTAATAATCTGGTTCTGAGAATAGCATTGTCTTTCCATTTCAAATCCTCACCCTGTGGATAGTCACCATTATATTCATTAAATTTCAAACAATTCCTATTTCCAATTTCACTATTTAGAAAGTAATAATTCTTATTAGCTAAGCACTCATGTAATTCCGTCTCATTTTCTCTCTTCTCTTTAAAGCATGTACGCTCAAACCACTGAAATTAACCCTATTTAGAGAAGTACAAAGTCCTTGAAAATGTAGTGTTATCAAGGACTTTTTCGTTTTGGTGGAGATAAGCGGGATCGAACCGCTGACCTCTTGAATGCCATTCAAGCGCTCTCCCAGCTGAGCTATACCCCCGACTTTAAATAATATACTATCTGGTAGCTGGAAATGTCAATTGTTAATTACATTTCTAATGAAGGGTCTGCGTTTATGTCAAAGTCTTCTTCTTTTATGTAGTATGCGGCTGAGCCAATCATTGCTGCATTATCCGTACAAAGATGAATATCTGGGAAATATACTTGCACTTTTTCTTTGTCTGCTCTTTCATATAATGCTTTTCTTAATCCTTGATTTGCAGCTACTCCTCCTGCTACAACTATTTTTTCACTTTTAGTTAGAAAAACGTTTTCTACCAAGACATCAGTTACTGCTTTTTGAAAAGATGCTGCAACATCTTTTTTTGAGTATTCCTCATTTTTCTGTTCTTTTGAATGTATATAGTTTATAACCGCTGTCTTGAGACCAGAAAAGCTAAAATCAAATGGATTGTCCTTAAATTTTGTCCGAGGGAACAAAATGGCTTCAGGATTGCCCTCAATTGCCATTTTATCGATTTTTGGTCCGCCAGGGTAAACAAGACCCATTACTCTTCCAACCTTGTCATATGCCTCTCCTACGGCATCGTCTCGGGTACTACCGATATTTTGAATATCATCATAATTATTCACATTAAGTATATTGGTATGTCCCCCGGATACTAAAAGGCACACAAAAGGAGGTTTAAGGTCTTTGTGTGTGATATAGTTTGCAGCAATATGACCTTTTAAATGATTTACTGGTATTAAGGGAATATCCAAAGCTGCTGCTAAAGCCTTTGCAGCTGTAATACCTACAAGTAAAGCTCCTACTAAGCCAGGTCCTTGAGTTACTGCTATTGCATCTAGTTCTTCTTTTTTTATACCTGCTTTTTTAATTGCCTGGTCTATAACCATCAATATATATTCAACATGTTTTCTTGATGCTATCTCGGGAACTACTCCCCCATATTCCTCAAAAATCTGAGCTGAAGAAGCTATAATATTGGACATTACTATTCTTCCGTCTTTTACAACGGAAGCAGCAGTTTCATCACAACTTGTCTCTATTCCTAAAATTATCATAATACAATGTTAAATACAAACTGGTCTAATATACAAAAGATTCCTAAGATAGCTACGTAGTAAGCAAAATACTGTATTTTACCTTTAAGGACTGTCTTTACAAAAATTTTGATAGCGAAAAACCCGCTTACCCCTGCAAATATCATACCAAAAAATATGGGAAGTATTTCAATATTTTCAAACCCTGCTTTTACAGCATCATAAGTTTCCAAAAGGAATCCCCCCAGTATTACCGGTATTGAAAGCAAAAATGCGAATTTTACAGCATCTTCCTTTTTGACTTTTCTAAAAAGCCCTCCAGTAAGGGTAGATCCTGACCTTGAAATACCAGGAACTATTGCAACCATCTGCATGATACCTATGAATAAAGCGTCATACCACTTCATATTTTCTTTTTCCATGGTTCCAGGTTTTAGTTTTGATGATATTATCAAAAAACATGCTGTAATCAAAAAACCGATTCCTAAAGTAACTCCGCTATCATTGAATCCTTCAAAAAGATCATTGAATAATACTCCGGCTATCGCAGCAGGAATTGTTGCAATAATGAGCCATAATGTAAGTTTCTGAATAGGCTTTTTCAATATGGCAAGTATATCTTTCCAAAATACTGCGCAAACAGATATTAAAGTTGCAAAATGGACAGCCACATTGAAAGTTAAAGTGGGAGTGCTGATATTAAGGATTTTTTCAAATAATACAAGATGTCCTGAACTTGAGACTGGCAGAAATTCGGTAAAACCTTGTATAATCCCTAATAGTATAGCTTCCCAGATACTCATGATGCGCTTTCTTCTAAAAGTTTTCCTCTGTAAATCAATTTTGGAGGAGTGCAGTTCAATATAGTGCTTTCCTCCACTATACACTTTTCTATAGTTGGGTCTGATGGCACGTTATACATAACCTCCATCAGTACTGATTCAAGTATGGATCTTAATCCTCTTGCTCCGCTATTTCTCTCAAGAGTCTTTTTAGCAATAGCATAAAGAGCTTTTTCTTCGAATATAAGCTCGCATCCATCCATTTCCATTATCTTCTTGTATTGCTTTGTCAGAGCATTCTTCGGTTCTTTAAGTATTGATACCAAGATTTCCTCTGTCAGCTGCTCCAATGTAACAACAACAGGAAGTCGGCCTACAAACTCGGGTATAAGTCCGTACTTTAAGAGATCCTGATTTTCAATATGCTTTAAAACTTTATCTTTCTCAATACTTTTTGAAGATAAAATTTCTGCTCCAAAGCCGATAGCTCTTTTGCCTAATCTATTTTGTATTATTTCGTCTATACCCTGAAATGCGCCTCCGCATATGAAAAGTATATTTGTTGTATCTATCTGTATGTATTCCTGAGTTGGATGTTTTCTTCCACCCTGAGGAGGAAC
>JAQVAJ010000072.1 GCA_028690885.1 Clostridia bacterium | reverse complement strand
AAGGAAATGGAACAGACCTGTTGAGGATTATAAAACTGGTGTTCACATGAAAATCAGATTAGCAGATACTATATATTCAAAAGAGTATTTAAAAATGTTCTCGTTTCCGGAGTTTCGTGAAAAAACTATTCTGTGCTGCTGGACTAAATATTGGCAGAACAAACTTAAAGTAATGGAAAAATTATGAAAGAAGATATTACACAATACGCAAAATTAGGACTTGTACATCATATGCTGTTTCCTAAAAGTATTGAAGACGAGACATTTCATGCTGACAGTTTAATAGAGTTATCAAAACGAAATGATATCGAAACATTTGATTGTTGTCTGCCATATGATAAATCAAATAGAAATCGTGTAATAGAGCAATTGAGCAACTGTAGCAAGGAAGTCTGTTATGCTCTTCATCTTTTTCCAAGCAGAAAAATCTCATTATGTTCTTTGGATAAGATTGAACAAAGTATAACTAGGCTTGTGGTTGCAGATCAAATTGAAGCAGCTTCAGCAATTAATGCCAAAGGATTTGTTTTTGTTTCAGGGTCTGATATACCTGAAAACAGAGACTGTGCAAAAACAGCATTTTTGGATTTTACTAAATGGTTTGCAAATGAATTAAGAAAAAAAGGAATTACCGCATTACTAGAACCATTTGACAGAACTGTGGATAAGAAGTATCTTTACGGTCCTATTGATGAGTGTATTTCATTGATTGATGAAGTATCACTGCATTATGATAATATTGGAATAGAGCTTGATATGGCACATCTTCCGCTTATGGGGGAAGATTTTGAATCATCTATTAGAAGATGCGGTCACAGAATTAAAAGAGTGCATCTTGGAAATTGTGTAAAAAATGATGTTAATAGCATATGGTATGGTGACAAGCATCCACCAATATGTTTTGAAAATGGCATGATTGCTGAATCTGAATTGAGAATAATATTAGAAACACTGTTGGATATCGACTATCTTTCAAAAGCCAACAGGGGTTCATTAGTTATGGAAATGCAGCCATATCCAAATAAATCGGCTGAATATACAATAAAAAGGACAATGGAAATTTTAAATAAAGTTTGGGAGCAGATATAGATACTCCTTTTATTAAAGTGTAATATAACTGGTTTATTTAAATTACGCTTATGTTTTGTTTTTGAAAAGGGTATCATTTATATGAATTAAGAAGTAAAATGTATTAATAGGGAACAGACATATTGCACACTTTTAGCAATGACTGAAAGGAAATTGATAAGCCAGCTATTTCTTGCAAAGGGTATACCCCTATGATATAATCACAATGTTTTAATGGAGGAAATATGAATTTTTTCAGTAATTCATTAGTATATTTTATAAAAAAGCCTTTAATACCGATTTATGTAGCGAGTATAACTTTAGTATATTGCATAATCGCAATATTCAACCCGTTAAAGGTGTTAACCAAAAGCTATGCATCCCTTATAACTGAGGATTTTGGATCTACTATAGTTTTGTTGTCAAAAGAAATATATAGTTATACCAATATTCCATATATAGTATTGGGTATTCTAGGTATAGCTATTGTTTTGGCTCTATTGTCAAGTTTGCTGTTCAGTGGGTATATGAATATTATTCACTTGACAGTAAAGAGGATTAAGACAGATTTCTCTGATTATCTTCAAGGTATAAAAAAAGGTTATTTCAGATGTGCTTTAGTATTTTTCCAATTATATATTTCAATCCTGCTTTTTGTAGGATTTTTACCGCTTGCTCTTACTCCGTTTTTCATTCTAAGAGATTCTGTTCTTGAATCGGGTAATGATATGACTATACTATATATTCTGCTTGGGGTAATTATATTTATATGTATAACTATTGTACTTATGATATACATGAGTTTTATGTTCAAGTTCCCATCCGTATTTCATTTTTCCAAATATCCTATAGAAAAGTCAAATGCAGCTGTTAATGCAATGTACTGGAGAACCTTTGGGAAAGTAACTCTATTACTTTTATTCCTAGCAGGTATAGTATTTGTTATGTTTAAGATAGAGAATCGTGTACTGGAATTTTTAATTGGCTTTATTCTCTATACCATATATTTCAGTTTCTTTGTGGTATTCCCGTTCTATACTTTTGATAAATTGATAGAACCATATAGGATTAGTAATTAGAATAAATTAAAGTAGTTAATTCAGGAGGCATATACTATGTATGATGTTGTTATTATTGGCAAAGGTCCTGCAGGAGCTCAGGCAGGCATTTATCTCGGTAGAGCAGGGTTTAAGACTCTTATTGTATATAAAGATGGTGGATCTCTTTCAAAAACAGACTTCATAGAAAATTATTATGGCTATGCTGAAGCTATTTCTGCTGAAAAACTTCTTAATGAAGGCATATTGCAGGCTAAACGTTTCAATGTCGATTTTATCGAAGATGAAATAGTGATGCTCCAAACAGATGAGGAGAATAAAGTTCTGGTAAAAGGTTTGAAGAAGGATTATACAGCTTCTTATGCCATAATAGCTGCAGGCATGACTAGAAAGAGTTTAAATGTTCCTGGATTGAAAGATTTTGAAGGAAGAGGGATTAGTTACTGTGTAACCTGTGATGGATTCTTTTTTAGAAACAGAAAAGTAGCTATCATAGGGTATACGAAATTTGCTGAACATGAGTTAAATGATCTTTTGATGTTTACAAAACAGGCTTTTCTTATTACAAACGGAAAAGAATTGGAATTTGATGCATCTGTATATAAGGAAGTTACTGTCATAGACAAGCCTATTGCTTCAATCTATGGGGAAGATACAATTAAGGGTATTTCTTTTAAAGATGGATCAAATGAGGACTTTGACGGGATATTTGTAGCATATGGAACTGCTGATGCTTCTTCATTCTGTGTTAAATCAGGCATAGCTACTGAAAAGAGCCGTATTATAGTAGATGAGAACCTAATGACTAATATTGACCGGATTTATGCAGCAGGAGATTGCATTGGCTCATATATGCAGGTTGCAGCTGCAGTGGCAGATGGTGCAATAGCGGCTCGCTCTGTAACAGAAAGACTGAAAGCAGACAGAAAGACAGCAAGAAAAAAGGATTAGTTTACACAACTACTTAATTAGAGTATACTAAAAAGAAATTTTATCGGAGGAACCAGTATGAATAAAGAAAAATTCTACATAACAACTGCTATAGCATATGCATCAGGCAAACCGCACATAGGCAATACCTACGAGATTATACTTGCGGACAGCATTGCTAGATTTATGCGAATGCAAGGATATGATGTTTTCTTTATGACTGGAACTGATGAGCATGGACAGAAAATTGAAGATAAAGCAAAGCAGAGCAATATGTCTGCTAAGCAATTTGTGGATAAATCAGCAAAAGAGATTAAAAGAATCTGGGATCTCATGAATACTAGTTATGATAAATTCATCAGAACAACAGATGCGGACCATGTAGTGCAGATTCAGAAGATTTTTAAAAAACTTTATGATAAAGGCGATATATATAAAAGCGAATATGAAGGATGGTACTGTACCCCTTGCGAATCATTCTGGACTGAGTCTCAGATAGAAGATGGGAAATGTCCTGATTGCGGTAGAGATGTAAAAAAAGCTAAAGAAGAAGCATACTTCTTCAAGCTTTCCAAATATCAGGATAAACTTATGGAGTATATTGAGAAAAATCCTGAATTTATACAGCCTGAATCCCGTAAAAATGAAATGATAAACAATTTTTTAAAGCCAGGATTGCAGGATTTATGTGTATCAAGAACATCGTTTGAATGGGGAATTAAAGTCCCCTTTGATCCTAAGCATATAGTTTATGTCTGGATAGATGCTCTTTCAAACTATATAACAGGAGTAGGATATGATGCTGATGGAAATAGCAGCGAGATATATAAAAAGTACTGGCCTTGTGATTTACATGTAATAGGAAAAGATATTGTAAGATTCCATACTATATACTGGCCGATAATGTTAATGGCTCTTGATATTCCGCTTCCAAAGAAGGTACTGGGGCATCCATGGCTTCTGTTTGGAGAAGGCAGCAAAATGAGCAAATCAAAAGGCAATGTTCTATATGCTGATGATTTAGCAGAACTATTCGGTGTTGATGAAGTTCGTTATTATGTACTTAGCGAGATGAATTATGCAAATGACGGTATAATCTCATACAAACAGATTATAGACAAGGTAAATGCTGATTTAGCCAATGTGCTGGGTAACCTGGTAAACAGGACTATTACAATGCAGCATAAGTATTTTAACGGAATCGTAAGGAAACCGGAATCACTATTACCACAAAATCAAGCTGATGAAGAACTGATTGAATTAGCAAATCAGACTTTGAGTAAAGTTACTGAACTGATGAGACAGTATAAGGTCAGTGATGCGATATATGAAGTAATGGCATTAGCAAAACGCTGTAATAAATATATAGATGAAACATTACCATGGGTATTATTTAAGAATCCTGATGATCATAAACGTTTGGAATACGTAATGTATAATCTTTTGGAAGGTATACGTACTGTCGCTATTCTTCTTTATCCGTTTATACCATCAACAGCTGAAAAGATTCTAGCTCAGCTTAATACCAAAAAGACTGATATTGATTCATTAAAAGAATATGGACAACTTGAAGACCAGTTAACGCTTAATCAACCGGAAATACTGTTTAGCAGAATAGATGTTGATAAGAAACTCAAAGAAATTGAGGATTCTGTAAAAGAAGATCAAGAAGATGCTAATGTGGTGCAGATTGGAATAGAAGATTTTGCCAAAGTTGAGTTGAAAACCGCAAAGATTATAAAAGCTGAACCGATTAAAGGAGCAAAGAAATTATTAAAGCTTCAGGTTGATTTAAACGGCAAAACCAGACAGATTGTTTCCGGGATAGCCCAATACTATGAATGTGAAGATTTAGTAGGAAAAACCGTTATAGTGATAACAAACTTAAAACCAGCAATGTTAAGAGGTGAATTAAGCGAGGGTATGCTTTTAGCGGCAAGTAATAGTGATAAGCTTTCATTAGTTACTATTGATAAGGAAATGCCATCAGGTTGCGGTGTTTCATAAAATAAGTTAAATGTTATATTATTTAAATAGAAACAAGGACTGTACATTTACAATTTGTACAGTCCTTTTATTTATCATTACTTATATTTACAAATAATTTTTCTTATGCCCAGTACATCTCTCCTTTTGGTTCAAATATCATAGTCTCCTTAAGAAAAGCAATAGCTTTCTTTAAACCTTCCTGACCGCTCATCAGACTGTCCTCGTGTTCTATTGATATTACATGATCATAACCTGCCATTCTCAGTTCTGCAAATATATCATTCCATACCTGTCTGTCATGACCGGTACCTACAGCTCTGAATAACCACGACCTTTCAGATTCATTCTTATATGGCTTAGTATCCAATACTCCATTAACTTCTGAATTAGGATAATAAATTTTGGTATCCTTTGCATGGAAATGATAAATACTTCCTTTTAATTCTCTGATTGCTTTAATAACATCAATTCCCTGCCAGAAAAGATGTGATGGATCAAAGTTTGCTCCTATTACGGGACCTACAGCATTTTGAAGTTTTAGCAGAGTTTCCGGATTGTATACGCAAAAGCCGGGATGCATCTCCAGAGCGATTTTCGTTACATTATGTTTTTTTGCGAATTCAACTTGTTTTGACCAGTAGGGGATTAATACGTCATTCCACTGATATTCTAATATCTTTAAAAAGTCATCTGGCCAGGGACAGGTTACCCAGTTTGGATATTTAGCTTTCTCATAATCACCAGGACATCCTGAGAATGTTACTACAGTATCTATACCCATCTTTTCAGCAACAAGTATGGTTTTTTCAAAATCATCATGAAAATCCTGTGCGACTTTCTTATTGGGATGAACTGGATTTCCGTGACAGCTTAAAGCGCTTATCTGCATATCATATCTGTCAGCAAGAGTTCTTATCTTTTTTATTTCATCAGGTTTGTCAAAGATCTCTTTTGCATTGACATGAGCAGTGCCAGGATATCCTCCTGTTCCTAATTCTATAGCAGACATGCCTAAATCCTTTAGATATCGGATTGTATCTTCTAAGTTCATAGAACCTAATACGACTGTAAATACACCTAGTTTCATTTTACTTTCTCCTTACTCTTAACATTTAGCATATCTATATTTTAACATATATTCTGTGAAGTTTACTTAAGAATGATTTATGAATAAATTGTATAGCATTACGTGAAATATTAATTTTTAATGATAGTAACCACATGTATGAAATTCAATACAAACAGTTTCAAGAAAATAATGTATAAAGACTTAAATTTGAACTATATATATGTTATACTTCAGCATGAGAAATGCGATAGGGGTAAAAATGACAGAGTGTAAACCTAAACTTATGACTACAAAAAATATGGCAAAGATGGGTATATTAGGAGCAGTTGCCGGATTGCTTATGTTACTAGAGATACCTCTGCCGTTTGCACCTAGTTTTTATGAAGTTGATTTGAGCGAGGTTGCTGTTCTCTTAGGAGCTTTCTCGATGGGACCTGTTGCAGGAGTTATTATTGAAGCAATCAAGATACTGATTAATTTTGTTATTACCGGTACAGCTACTGCAGGGGTAGGAGAATTAGCGAATTTTATAGTGGGATGCTGTTTAGTTGTTCCAGCAGCGATAATTTATAACAAGAATAAGAGAATAAAAAATGCAATAGTAGGAATACTTGTAGGTATATTCGCAATGACATTAGTCGGAGCGATTTTAAACTATTATATCCTCATACCCGTTTATGCAAGTGCTTTTGGAATGCCAATCGAGACAATTATTGCTATGGGTACAAAATTAAACCCCAATATAGACTCGCTTTGGGATCTTATTCTTCTGGCAAATGTACCTTTTAATATAATCAAAGGTATCTTGAGCGGATTGATTACATTCCTTTTGTATAAGCGTCTTTCGCCTATACTTCACAAATAACACTTCTTTTATGCAAAATATACAAAAAGGCATGTTTCTTTTTGTAGATATACCATCTTATATTCTTACCCGTTAAGTGATAGAATAAACAAAGAAATGTATAGGAGGAATCAGATATGGCAAAAGTTACAC
>JAQVAJ010000071.1 GCA_028690885.1 Clostridia bacterium | reverse complement strand
TGATATTATGAAGATAGCAATGATTAAAGTATATGATGAAATGAAAACGAAAAAACTCAAATCAAGGTTAATATTGCAAGTACATGATGAACTTGTTATAGAAGCTAGTATAGATGAGATTGAAGAAGTAAAATCAATTCTGTTACATAACATGCGTGACAGTTTTGAATTATCAGTACCGCTTGAGGTAGATTTATCTCAACAGGACTCATTACTGAAAGGATAAGTAATGATTGTTGGAATAACTGGACAGACAGCAACAGGGAAGACTACTTTATCAAATATGTTCAGAAAATTCGGATATACTGTTTTTGATGCAGACAAAGTATATAATACTTTATTGAAATCAAATAATAATCTTCAAAAAGAATTATTAACCAATTTCGGATCTTTTGACAAAAAAATCTTACTTAAATTAATCACAGATGAACCCTCTTTAACCAATAATCTTAATGAAATTACTCATAAATATGTTATTAAGGAAGTATTGGATTTTATAAATATTAACAATGGCCAAAAAATTGTATTGGATGTTCCAATCCCAGTAGAAAAAGGATTTTTGGATGTGTCACAAATAATTATTGTAACTACATGTAGTCATCAGGAACAAATAAAAAGATTAATGAATAGATATAATATTAATCAAATACAGGCTGATGAAAGAATAAGTTTGCAAAAACCTATAGAAAAGTACTTAACAATAGCAGATATAGTAGTTAATACTCAAAATACTACAGAAAAGGAATTAATTGGTTTTGTCAAGATTTTTGAAAACACATATATGTTACACTGATTATGTTATTTGATCTTTAAGATTGGTTTTTAATCTTTAAGATTGCAATTTATCTATATGAATGTTAAAATTCAACTTGAACAAAACAAATAAGGGTGGAAAAATGGCAAAAATATTACTCAATACTGCGAACATTATATGCAACAACAAAAAAGAAACAGACTTGAGAGCATATGTTAATGGAAAAGTCATTAATACTTTAAATTATGATAGTAAAGAAGTCATAATGGAATATGCTGACACAGATTTTGTATTTCTTATTGATGAGAATATGGAAACAGATGACAGTAAAACTGATGTTTCATTAATGAGAGAAATCAGACGCTTTACCAAAAACTATAAAGAATCTGATGTTGAGACTAAATTCAGCGATTTCGAAGAGTGCATATCTACTACTGTTACATATCTTGAAAATCTAGAAGAAACAGGCGAAATTTCACCTATGAACAGGCAGGTATCAGCTGCGTTAATATCATATGATAGAGCGTTATTAGCTACTACTGACACAGATTCCGCCATATATATTTCTGGAGGTAATATTGTAAAAGTTTTTCCTGAAGATGACGATAGCAAACTCAAGACTGCACAGCTTCCAGCATTAAAAACTAATGATCTGATTATTTTATTATCAAATACTATTTCAAATTCTATATCTGCTGTTGATATTTTAGATCGAATAAATACATACGATTCAGCAGAAGCAATCGCTCAAAGTATAGCATCCACGTATTCTTCAATAAATAGTGAGGAGTTTTCTGTTTCTGTAATTTTAGTTAAACTTATACAAGACAAATCAAGAACATTTTTGAGAAGTGAAATTAATACACAGGAAATACCTTCTGATGATGTTCAAAAAATGTATACTGCACCTATTGCAGCTGCAAAGTTTGAGGGAAAGCCATCTAAAAAAGAAAGTTTCTGGGATGGTACTTCAGATGATGTAGTATTTGCTGATAAGAAAAATAAATCTGCAAAGGGATCATCATTTGATTCGATAAAACTCAGTAAAAGCGAAAGCAGAAAAAGACGAACATCTATATATATAAAACGTGCAGTGAGCATTATTGTAGTATTAGCGTTAATGGCAGGAATAATATGGGGAATGGTTAAACTTCTTGGTGCAATATTTAATAAAGAAGCATCAAACGAATCGCCAACTCCTTCTGTTGTTGTTTCTCCAATAGTAGTTGATTCACCGTCTCCAACTCAAACACCGGTTGTTTCAGAATCTGCTATACCAACTGACTCAGAAACTGCTGAACCTACACCAGAAACACAATACATAATTCATAAAGTTAAAATAACTACTGATCATGTCAGCTTAAATCAAATAGCTGCGTACTATAACGATGTATACAGTTTAAATTATCCTAATACTGCTATATTTGTTGAAGTAATTGCTGGGTTGAACGAAATATCTGACGTAAATATGATTTATGTAGGACAGGAAATAAAAATTCCTATTACACCAGTTCCGTAATAATAACTCAATAATTTTAATTTATCATTCTACATTTATTTAGTTAAGTAATTATTTATATTAAAAGAGGCAATGCTTCTTTTTTTATTGACAAGTTAATCTTATTGCTGTATTATGTGTCAAGTAATATTACTTTACAGGTGTTTATGGATAATTATAGTAGAGCAGCGATATTAATAGATATATATGGATCATTATTAACTGAGAAGCAGTTCAATGCCTTATGCCTATACTTAAATGAAGACTGTTCATTATTTGAAATTGCTGAAAAAATGAATATAAGCCGTCAAGCTGCACATGATATAATAAAAAGGTCAATGAACCTGCTTGAGGAATATGAACTAAATTTAGGTATATATTCAAAGTTAATAATTAACAGAAAAAATGAGAATGTAATAAAGAAATTATTGATAGAAAACAAAGTAAATGAGGCTTTAAGTCTTGTACATGATATTGTGGAGAATTAAATGGCGATTTTTGAAGGCTTAACAGAAAAATTAGGATCGATAATTAAAGGTCTTAGAAATACAGGAAGAATTACCGAAAATGATTTAAAAAATATTTCAAGAGAAATACGTTTAGCATTACTTTCTGCTGATGTAAATTATAAAATTGTAAAAGATTTTGTAGCTTCAATATCTGAAAAAGCACTCAATAAGGATGTGTTGGAAAGCCTTACTCCTGGTCAGCAGGTAATTAAAATTGTTCATGAAGAACTTATCTTGCTATTAGGCGGAAAAAATGAAAAACTTATCACTTCTTCAAATATACCAAATAAGTATATGTTATGCGGTTTACAAGGTTCTGGTAAAACAACTGCATGTGGAAAATTAGGAAATATGTTGAAAAAGCAGAACAAGAAAATAATGTTTGTTGCTTGTGATGTATATAGACCAGCAGCTATAGATCAGTTAATCATTTTAGGCAAACAGCTTGATATACCTGTTTACAGTGAAAAGAATGAGAAAAATGTAATTAAAATTGCTAAGAACGCAATTGATTATTCAAGAAAAAATCTTATCGATATTTTAATTTTTGATACTGCAGGAAGACTTCACATTGATGAAAATATGATGGATGAAATTCATACCCTGCAAAAAACTATTAATCCTGATGAGACACTTTTAGTAGTCGATTCAATGACTGGTCAAGATGCAGTAAATATAGCAGAAGGTTTTAGTTCAAAACTTGATATAACTGGAATAATTCTTACTAAACTGGATGGAGATACAAGAGGCGGTGCAGCATTATCTATTAAAAAAATTGTTGATAAACCAATAAAATTTGCTTCAGTGGGTGAAAAGATGAACGATTTAGAACCTTTTCATCCCGATAGAATGGCTTCAAGAATTCTTGGAATGGGTGATGTTCTTACATTAATAGAAAGGGCTCAACAGAATTTTGATGAAAAAAAGGCAGTTGAACTTGAAAAGAAAATGGCAACATCTTCTTTTACACTGCAAGATTATCTTGAACAACTTGAACAATTCAAAGATATGGGAAGTATGCAGGAAATGCTTAATATGATACCTGGTGGAGCGTCTTTAAAAGATATAAAGGTAGATGAAAAACAAATAACAAGGACAAAAGCTATTATTCAGTCAATGACAGCTAAGGAAAGAAAAAATCCTAGATTACTTGATGCAAAGCGCAGAAAGAGAATTGCATCTGGAAGCGGTACATCAGTTACCGATGTTAACAGAATGCTCAAAGGATTTGAAGATATGAAAATTATGATGAAAAAAATGACATCTTCAAAAGGAAAGAAATTCAAAGGATTAAATATGCCTTTTTGAATAAACAAACAATAAATGGAGGATATAAAAAAATGGTTAAAATCAGATTAAAAAGAATGGGTGCTAAGAAAAATCCATATTACAGAGTTGTTGTAGCTGACTCAAGATTTCCAAGGGATGGAAGATTTATTGAAGAAATCGGAATGTATGATCCACTTTCAAACCCTGCAAAATTTGAAATTGATATGGAAAAAGCTAATGCATGGTTAGCAAAAGGCGCACAATGTACAGAAACAGTTAGGTCTTTAATAAAAAAGCATACAGCTTAATGGAGGATGTATAATGAAGCAATTATTAGAAACCATCATTTATGCTTTAGTTGATGACAAAGACCAAGTTGTTATAACTGAAGAATCAGATAAAGATGGTAATACGGTTTTTAAGATATCAGCTTCACATAATGATGTTGGTAGAATAATCGGAAAAAACGGAAATACCATAAATGCTATAAGAAAAATTGTTAGAGCTTACGCAATAAAATTGAGAACAAAAGTTACTGTGGATGTGCTATAGTTGGATGATTTATTAGAATTTGGTAAAATTATTGGTGCACACGGTTTAAACGGAGAGTTAAAAGTCTTTCCTATAACCCGTGATGCATCGAATTTTCTAAAAATAAAAAAAGTTATAATTCAAGGTATAGAATTTAGCGTAATCTCAGTAAGATTAATGAACAATCATGTTACTTTTTCAATTGAAGGAATTAATGATAGAACACAAGCAGAACAGTTTAAAGGAGAATACATATCCATTAAGAGAAAAGATGCGCCTTCACTTGATAAAGAAACTTACTACATGAGAGATATAATCGGATGTGAAGTTTATGATGATATTGGGATAATAGGTAAAATTGTCGATATTATAGAAACTGGAAGTAATGATGTTTATGTTACTGATGGATCAAACGGTGTATACAAACAACAGATACTTATACCTGCAATAAAAGGTGTTGTTTTAAATATTGACATTAATGCTAAAAAAATTCATGTTAAAATACCAAAAGGATTGCTAGATGATGAATACATTTAATATATTTACTTTGTTTCCAGAGATGTTCACTGCTTTAGATTACGGTGTTATTGGAATTGCAAAAAGTAAGGGGATAATCTGTATAAACACAATTAATATAAGAGATTTTTCTAAAAATAAGCATAAAAAGGTTGATGATTATCCATATGGAGGAGGTTTTGGTATGTTAATGACATGCCAACCTGTATTTGATGCAATTAAGAGTTTACCTAAAGCCCATACTATATATATGTCACCTAAAGGAAAAGTTTTAACACAAAAAAGAGCTATGGAATTATCGAATTTTGAAAAGATAAATATTTTATGCGGACATTATGAAGGAATAGATCAGAGAATTATTGATTCTTTGATAGATGAAGAAATTTCCTGTGGTGATTATGTCGTAACAGGAGGGGAGATTCCAGCGATGTTACTTGTTGACTCGATAAGTCGTCTTATTAAAGGGGTATTACCTCAACCTGAGAGTTACACTGATGAATCTCATCAGGATAATTTGCTAGAAAGTTACCAATATACAAGACCTGAAGAATATAATGGATTAATGGTACCTAAAATCCTCTTATCCGGTCACCATAAAAATATTTCTGAGTTTAGATTAGCACAAAGCATTTATCTTACCTATGTAAAAAGACCTGACTTATTAGAACATAGGAAAATAAATAAAACAGAATATAAAATATTTACAATATATTATCCTGAACTGAAAGATGATATAATAAAATTTGTTGAATAATTGAATGAATAATTGAAATGGAGAATATTTATGTACAAATTAGATTCAATCCGCGAAATTGATAATGAATTGGCTGATGCGATTCAAGCAGAAATCAACAGACAGAAAAATAATATTGAATTAATAGCTTCTGAGAATTTTGTCAGCAGTGCTGTAATGGATGCTATGGGAACTCCTTTAACAAACAAATATGCAGAAGGGTACCCAAACAGAAGGTATTATGGTGGTTGTGAGCATGTTGATGTTGTAGAAAGTCTAGCTATAAAATACGCTTGTGAACTATTTGGAGCAGAACATGCAAATGTTCAGCCTCATTCAGGTGCAAATGCTAATCTAGCAGTATTCTTTGCAGTTTTAAGACCAAATGATACGGTACTAAGCCTTGATCTTTCATGTGGAGGTCATCTCTCTCATGGTATGAAAAAAAATATTTCAGGAAGTTATTTCAATATAGTTTCATATGGAGTTAATAAAGATACAGGAATGCTAGATTATGAAGAAATAAGAAAACTTGCACACGAGTGCAAGCCAAAACTTATTTTAGCTGGAGCGTCTGCTTATTCAAGATCTATTGATTTTAAAAAATTTAGAGATATAGCAGATGAAGTAGGAGCATATCTGATGGCAGATATGGCACATATTGCAGGATTAGTTGCAGCAGGTTTACACCAGAATCCAGTACCATATGCAGATTTTGTTACAACTACAACACATAAAACTCTAAGAGGTCCTAGAGGTGGTCTTATCCTGTGTAAAGAACAATACAAAAAAATAATTGATAGTGCTATTTTCCCAGGTACTCAGGGTGGTCCATTGATGCACATTATTGCGGCTAAAGCAGTCAGTTTTAAAGAAGCATTATCAGATGAATTTAAAATCTATCAAAAAAATACTGTTCAAAACGCAAAAGACCTTGCTTTTTTTCTTTCTGAAGAAGGGATTAGTATAGTTACAAACGGTACCGACAATCACCTCATGCTATGCGACTTAAGAAGTATCAATACAACAGGTAAAGATGCACAAGCAATGCTTGATTCTGTAAATGTAACCTGCAATAAGAATGGTATACCTTATGATACTCAAAAACCTACAATAACAAGTGGTATTAGACTTGGTACTCCAGCAGTAACTACTAGAGGAATGGGTAAAACTGAAATGAAAGAGATTGCTGAAATAATTTATAATACACTTACAAATTTCGATAATTTTAAAGATCAAGCAATAAAACGAGTTGAGTATTTAATAAATAAATACCCTTTATACTAAATGAAAAGAGAACCTTTAGCTTACAGAATGAGTCCT
>JAQVAJ010000070.1 GCA_028690885.1 Clostridia bacterium | reverse complement strand
TTTCTATACATTGCAGCAGCAATATCCCTTGTAGCATATAAAGAAGAACCGTCAGATTTAAGAATAAGACATGGGGGCATATTATACTCTTCTAAATTTACAATCATAGCACCATCACTGCTTTGCAGAAGATTCTTCTGTTTCAGTTCTTCTATAACAGGCTCCATTTTATCATTATAGAAAGATTCACCTGCATAACTGTCAAATGATATATCCAGCATTTTATATGTCTTTTCGATATCTAATAAACTTATATCCTTAAACCATTTCCAAAGTTCGACTGCTTCTTCATCTTTCTTTTCCAGCTTTGAAAACCACTTTCTCGCCTCATCATTCAATGAAGGGTTATTTTCCGCTTCAGCATGGAATTTTACATATATTCTTACCAGCTCTTCTGTGCCTTTTTCTTCAATTAATTCCTTAGAACTCCAGTTTTTATATGCTACAATAAGTTTTCCAAACTGAGTCCCCCAGTCACCAAGATGATTAATTCCAATACATTTATATCCTCTGAACTCATGAAGCCTTCTTATGGCATGGCCTATAACTGTAGAACGCAAATGCCCTATATGGAAAGGTTTTGCAATATTAGGTGCAGAATAATCTATACACACTGTTTTTCCTGCATTTTCATCACTTTTTCCGAACTCCTCTTTTAAATCGACTATATTTTTCAGAATATTATTTACCATATATTCTCTTTTTAAGAATATGTTCAGATATCCGCTCTTACTTTCACACCTTTCAACCAGATCGATATTTAACAAATCCACAAGTGAATCAGCAATAGCCACAGGAGACTTTCTTAAAACTTTACTAAGCTTAAAACAAGGTAATGCAAGATCACCCATATCAGGCTCTGGAGGATATTCAAGATTTCCCATAATCTCCCTCCAGCTAAGCTGTTCAATATTCTCACTAAGTTTTTTTGCTATTATACTTTTTATTTCTTTCATAAAAATCTCTTTTCACTATTTATTATTCACAGGACAATTAATACAAATAACCCGTGTGATGTTACTGAATTATCCCTTATATTAACATATTTATATTCTTTTTCCAATAAGGCTGGATTATCATTTGTTCAAATCAATAAAAACAATATCATTAGGTTTGACATAACCTAACCGTGACCGTGCTATCAATTCAATATATTCATCAGTTCCAGCAATTTCAAAGTAATACTGCAGCTGGTTGTATATTAAATCCTGTTCTTCAATTTTTTCCTGAACTTCCTGTTTTTCCGCCATTAACATATCTATTCTGGGCTGTTGAGAAAAAATGACATATATAAAATATATAATAAATGCAATGGATATCAATGTAATTAATCTTTTTCTGATATTGCTTTTCATTAAAAGCCTTCCTCTTTAGTGTAATTGTATTTTATCATACCGATATATTTTGTCAATGTATTGAAAACTTTGGTATAAGTGCTTGATGTAATAATAATGCTTATTCAAATATTTTGAAGGTCCAGCCGTCATTTATCAATTCATCAAGAAATACTGGTAAGGCTTCAATGTTATCAGGTGTAACTATATGAAGCTGATAAACAGCTCCTTCATGAACATCCTGTGTAAGCTCATTGTATGCAAATTCCGCACCATTAATTACAGTTCTGTTCCAGTCGGAATATGTAGCATCAAATAAAACTGTCGTATATCCAAGTGATTGAGCTATATATAGGTCTCTTTCACAAAATTCACCTATAATTGGCCGGTAATATCTCATTCTTTCATAATCATCTTTAAGCGCTATTTCAAGCAGCTTCTCTGTTTTAATAAAATCATCTATATACTCTTCATCAGTCATTGTATATGAGGGAGGTATATGGTAGTAGCTGTGAGCTCCCAAGGTGTGTCCGTCATCATATATTGCTTTAACTTTTTCAGGAAATATTTCTATGAATTCTCCTACAAGAAAAAATGTTGCCAAAATATCCCTTTGTTTAAGTAATTCCAGCAGTTTTTCAGTATTACCACGAACATGCTCATATCCTAAATTAAAAGTAAGATAAATTTCCTTTTTCTCAGGATCCATCGATGTTCTGACATTGTATTTCTCCATGACTTCTGTTTTGTTACTCTTTTCACCCCAGCTTATTTGTTCTCTTGATAATTCATCGGTTACAGTAAGGTCAATATATAGGTCATAATAGTCTATATATGTGCTGTTAGGCGGTATGACTGTAGGGCTTGGTTCAATAGTTTCAAAAGTTTGTGATGGTTCAGCCTGAGTTTGTGAAGGCTGGTCTGTTTCAGATTCAGAAGGTGGTAGAGTTACAGTTATATCAGGGGTAACTGTATCAGTAAAAGATGGCGGGACTGTTGTATTATCACATGATGATAATAAGGTTATAGCGCATATGAGCAATATTAGTAAAGTGTTCTTTCTCATTATTCCTACCTTATGGTTATGTCGGCATCTGTTGGTATACATGATATCCAAGAATTTCCCTGAGCAACCTGTAACGGTTCATTGTTATATGTAAATTCAAATTCTGAAGAGTCAGTTTCCCTGCTCCATTGTATCTCAATATATTTTCCATCATTTATGTAATAACCGTTACCTGAACCATATGTGGTAATAGCTACATGCTCAGAAGCATCACCTAGATATCTGGTATCCATTTTTAGCAAAAATAAGTTTTCAACGCTTATAGCTTCACCGCTGTTGCCATCAATATGCTTATCTGCAAACTGGTATCTTGTATACTCTGATTTGTTATTATCATAAATAAAATATGGGCTGCTTATATATATACCTGTAAGGTAGACTTTATTTGCATCATTTCCTTCTTTAGTACTACTTTGCGTAGAAAAATTGAATATGTTCTTTTGTTCAGTTTTTTCAATCTTTTCTGTTGAAATATTCTGCATCGATCTTAATACATTCTGCCCTGCTGTAACTACACAGTGAACAGACTCCATTCCAGATGCAATTCTGTCAGAGTCTCTCCAGAAAGGATATCCGTTATCTTCTCCAAATATGCCGTTTATCGTAGTAAGTCCTCTGTCAGCTAAATCTTTTTTAGCATTCTCTTCACCATATTCACTGAAACCGTAATGGAATATGTAACTGTCAAATGCGAGTGCCATTTCTGTAAAATATGAACGCAAGCTTCTTACAGCTCCTATCTTTTCAACATTATATGGATCCTGATATATCGCCATAAAACGGGAAATATCATACTCGACAAGCATTTCTATAACTATATCCGCTTCAGAAATGCCTGCCTGAGGCAGACTCTGTCTCTTGTTTTCCAAAATAATCGCTACCGGTTTAACATCAAGTGCAAATTCATGCATATACTCACTCTTACCTGTAAGAGGATTAACTGCCAGCACCAATGAAGGATCAATTGTAGCTGAAGGCTCTTCTGTTGGTGTAACGCTTTCAGTAGGCGTTTCAGTTGGCTCTACTGACTCGCTTGGTTGCTCTGTCTGTGTAGGTGTTACAGATGGTCTAGGCGTTTTACTTGGAAGAGTTGGTGATTCTGCAATATTCCCTACTGCTTCAAAGTAACTGCCACAAGAAGAAAACAGTATTGAAATTACTATTATCAGAGAAATTATTATTGTTTTTCTTAAAATATTACTGATTTGTCTTTTGTGTTTCATCTCAATTCTCCATATTTCAAACGGAATTATATCTCATTTTGAATATATTTTCGCTCAATAATTTTGTTATGTCAAATATTTTAGCGGTATATTATCCTGGTTTAGTATATAAAGCTGGAAATATACTCTTAAGTACCATAATGTCGTAAATATTGTAACAGCAGAAACAATTGCCACATACGGAGAAAAAAGATCATATCCTCCATTGAAATTCATATACAGAATATATGCGCAGTTTGCAAACACTGTAATACTCTGAAGTATATGAATGTACAAGAACCTTTTGTCATTTGAGAATATGTATGCTGCCAGTACAAGCAGTATAGATGGAAACAGATATCTTTCATGCATTTTTGTTGCAAATGCAAAAACCACAGTCATTAAAAGACCTGCTGTTGCAAAAGTAAATCCTGGCTTCTTGTTTCCTTTTATAAAAGCTATTGTAGTCAAAGCACATATTCCTAAAATAGCTACATATCCATATATCTTATATGCAAACAAAAACATAACTTCACTATCTGATACCCAGTTCAAACCTAATAAAGCATATATGTTATATGCATTAACTGTCGCATATGCATATTGTCCCATTGTTCCAAAGTATAAAGAGAATATCCACAAAGGCTCCTGCCGTATAGCAAAGGGAAGTATTACAACAACGAACAGCGCTAAACCTATAAGCAAGGATATAAGGACTTTTTTTGTATTTTTGCTTTTAATGTATGCGAATATGAGTATTGGCGCAAATATAAATGCCTGAGGTTTTAGAAGTACTGCAATAACATAAGCAACAGTTGCAAACTCGAGTTTGTTATTCATAATGTTGTATGCTGTTAGCGCTATAAAAAAGGTCAGTATGCTGTCAATCTGTCCCCATGCTGCAGAATTCAATATGTATGCAATATTTAACGCTACAGCAGCAGAAAGTATAATTGATGTTGTTTCAGAAAATCTTGTTTTTGCTATCTTATACACTAAATATGCAGTCATAATATCAAAAATGATAGCTGGCATTTTCAACAGTATTATATGAGCTGGAAATGCGAATGTCAGACCAAGAGCTTCTCTTGCAAATTCTATAAACCATAGTATGTATATATACAAAGGAGGATAATCACAGTAATATGAACCGTTATAGAACTCTAATAATCCGTCATTGTAAGCCTGTTCACCCCAGTAGCTGAAACATCCCATATCTGTAAGATGCCCCATAACAGCTCCTGCAATAAATACACGAGTAATAAAAGCTACTAAGAAAACCGCTCCTAGAATAAGATAAGATTTATTAAGTTTTTCTATTAAACTATTGGTCGGTTTGTTTTCTTTGGTACTCATAGAAAGTAATATGAACCCCGCTTTCCGTCATAAGTCTGTCGGATATGTGCACAGCAGTCCATTGAGGCTCGTTGTCTAAGTTTATAAAATGTTTATCCGCTTTGAAAATCCCATGGACTTTTGTAACATATGCTTTGTCACAATATGGAAGAAGCGCTTGATATATACTCTCACCTCCAATAACATACACATCAGAACTATTTTCATTTTCTATCTTATTTAATGCCTGCTCAATGGTGTTTACTACTATTACATCGTCTCGTTTGAAATCCATATCACGAGTAAGAACGATATTTTTCCTATTCTTTAATGGCTTGCCATTTTTAAAAGAATCAAGAGTTCTTCTCCCCATAATAACAGTTTTATCCATAGTCTTATTTTTGAAATATGCCATATCCTCTTTAATATGCCATTGTATCTTACCCATATAACCAATTCCCCAGTTTTCATCTACAGCTACAATTAAATTCATACTGCTACCTCAATATCCTTAATCTGAGGATTCTTCTTGTAATCAATTAGTTTAAAATCATCAACTGTAAAGTCATAAAAGTTTGTAATTTCAGGATTAATCCAGAACTTAGGGGCAGGATAAGCAGGTCTTTTTAAAAGTTCCTCTACTAGTGGTATATGTCTGTCATATATATGTGCATCAGCTATTACATGCACCAGTTCTCCCACAATTAGTCCAGATGCTTGAGCTATCATATGCATAAGAACAGCATATTGAACTACATTCCAGTTGTTAGCTATAAGTATGTCGTTTGATCGCTGATTTAGTATACCGTTCAATATGTTTCCCGAAACATTGAAAGTCATGCTGTATGCGCAAGGGTACAGATTCATTTCATGAAGGTCTGCATGAACATATATATTTGTCATTATCCTTCTGCTTGCCTTGTTATTTTTCAAATCATATAAGACTCTGTCAACCTGATCAAACATTCCTTCATTGTATTTATGCTTTACAGACAACTGGTAACCGTAAGCCTTACCTATAGAACCATTCTCATCAGCCCATGCATCCCATATCTTGCTATTCAAATCATTTATATTATTAGATTTCTTCTGCCATATCCACAGAATCTCATCAATCGAGCCCTTAAAACGTGTAGGACGTAACGTAAGTATAGGAAATTCTTCAGATAAATCATATCTGTTAATGACACAGAATTTTTTTACAGTGTGAGCAGGTACTCCGTCTAGCCATTTTGGACGTACATCCAAATCTTTATCTGAAAACCCATTGTCAATAATATCTCGACACATATTCTTAAAAATATCGTCTGCTTTACTCATTTACCGCTCCTTTTTTCATTCTTTTAATATTATACAATCAATTTGCTATAATGTGAACTAAATACCTTTGTAATATCCTTTTAATGCTTTAATAACATATTTTGCAATTATACCTGTCAGTATTCCTGTTACTACTGCAAATACAGATAATATGGCTATGTACCAGAATATGTTTATATTTCTTAAAATTACCAGTGCAGTTATAAACTGGGCAAGATTGTGTACGATTGCTCCAATTATACTAAGCCCTATAACTGAAAACTGAATCTTTTTTTGTTTCTTAATCAGAACACATACTAAAATTGATGCCATGCCTCCAAAAAAGCTGAAAAGAAATGTAACGAAATTTCCTCTTAAAAGGCCTGCAATTATTATCCTTACAGCTTGTACTGCTACTGCATAAACAGGTCCGAGCACATATAAAAGTGTTAAAGGAACTACATTCGCCAGACCAAGTTTAACTCCTGGTGCAATCGCTGAAAAAGGGATATATCCTTCGGCAATGGAAAGAGATATTGCCAATGCAGTAAATATAGCGGATATTGTAATCTTTTTTGATTTACTCATCTTGTTATACCATCCACTATTACATTATCTTCCGTCAGGTATATTAATACCTTGTTTGGAAGACATGCTATCTGCTTTCTTGAACCGCTTTGTATATATCCCATATGCATACAGTCTTTATTAGGACAAGTTGCAAAAGACATATATGCTTTCCCATCCTTAATTGTAACGGTATTTATTAAATTACCATTGTCATCATATATGTTTACTACGTTATCTTCATCAATGGGTTTTCTATATACAATTTCATTATCCTGCTGGATAATGAGAATAGAATCATCTTTATTATCTGTTAAAAAATAGATGGATATAAAAATGA
>JAQVAJ010000069.1 GCA_028690885.1 Clostridia bacterium | reverse complement strand
ACAGGCATTATCTTTGAAGAAATCTCAGAAGTATCCTTCTTGTGGGGTAAGATAACACCGCCTTTTATATTCTTGAATTGTTTTATCATCCGATTCCCTCACTAGTTATAATAAATATATTATATATTGTTTTAGTCAGAAAAAAAAGGACATGTATATGTCCTTTATATTCTAATTGATTAAATTCTTACTCTGAAGCGAACATTTGCTTGTATTCGGTAATATTAAGAGCATATTGCTCATATGGCATATCTGCTTCATCAGTAAAGCTTAAATATACCTGCATTCTTTCAGTAAAGGCGGGTTTTATCCTATTTAGACTCATTGGAACTTCCTGTTGCTCTGTATCATCAGGTGCTTTATACATTACAAGCAATGTTAAGTCTGATAAATCATCTCCAAGAAACACAAAACTAACATTATCTGTAGTCATGTATTCCATATCAATTTCTTTTGCTCCTACTTCTTCTCTTGCTTCATTAAAGAAGATAAAGAATTCTTGCCATCCGTCTGAATGGATGTTATTACCAAGAAGTGCTGGGAAATTCATCATAAGAGTACCATCTATTTCAGATCCTATTATAATATTAACACCTTTATTGGAAACAGTTGTTTCAAAAGCTGTAAAATACTGACATGAGAACATGTAATAGTTCATCTGATGAATTTCATAACTTCTATAAAGCTGTTCATTTCTTGCTGTTTCCGGGTTCATTCCAACCATTTCATTAAATGCTTCAAGTCTGGCATTAAGAGTTTTTTGCCTGCTGATGTTGTTAAACTGTGAAACAGTAGGTTTTATAACTGGATCTCCACCATATGTTGCAATGGTATACTCTTTTTCTTTAAGAACATATTTGTCTTCTAATGCATTTTCTGTGTTAATTGATGGTTTTGGTCTTTTATCATATGGAGTACATGACGCAAGTCCCATAATAAAGACTAATGCAAGAACGGCAGCTACTAATACAACTATTTTTCTTCTCATTTATTCCTCCCATACCCTTATAGAGCACTTTTACATAAAATAATCAGTATGAATATTATACAACTTATGGGTTTGATTGTAAATCCGTTTTAATCATTACATTACATTGTTTATGTGATATTTAATAGGAAAATTATAATAACTAATTAAATTATCATGTTTATTCATATCATAAGTGTCATTCATAATATCCTTTGTGCTCTTCAATGTTAAGAGCATATTCTCCATAAGTAATATCTTTGTTATTAGTAAATGAAAAATAAACCTGCATTCTTTCTGATAAACACCCTTTAATATCATTTAGTTTCATTGGCACTTCCTGCTGTTCAGTATCATCAGCAGCTTTATATAAAACACGAAGTGTTAAATCAGTAAGGTCATCACCTTCAAAAACGAAGCTTACATTGTCAGTAGTCATGTATTCCTTTGTAATTTCTTTTGCACCGGCAGCTGTTCTTGCTTCTTCAAAGTATGAGAAGAATTCCTTCCATGAATCTGAATCTAGGTTGTCTCCAATAAGAGCTGGGAAATTCATAAGAAGGGTTCCGTCTATTTCAGAACCAATAATCATGTTAACGCCTTTGTTTGTTACTGTTGTTTCAAAATCAGTAAAGTATTCACAGGAAAACAGATAGTAGTTCATCTGCCGTATCTCATATGACTGATAAAGCTGCTCGTTCCTGTCTTCAACAGGATCTCTTCCAACCATTTCATTAAAAGCGTTTAATCTTGCATTAAGTGTCTTCTGTCTGCTGATATTGTTAAACTGAGATACCATGGGCTTTTTGATAGGGTCCCCTCCATATGTAGCAATGGTATATTCTAATTCCTTAATAATATATCTGTCTTCTAATACGTTATATGAGATTATACTGCGATTATAGCCATCGCAAGTATGTGGTAGCTTATTTGATCTTGTGATTACCAATACGATGAGAAACAATGCAAGTGTTCCAACTAATGAAAGTGATAATATTAAATATGTTTTTCTTTTCATTGTCTGTTTTCTGATTGTTACTAGTAAATCATGATCTCCTTTCAAATTTGTTTACTTCTTAGCCGGCTGATTACTCTAATTAATTGTTCAAGATCCCGCTCGTTTATATATTGAATTCTGTTTTATGCTTTAATTATAAATCTCATAAAAAATTAATAAAACACTATTTATGTGACATATTATAGGAAATTAATAATTTATTAAGCTATTTTCACTGTTGTGTATATCTTTTTAATACAAAATATGCAAAAAGACATGCGTTTTTACATGTCTTTCTGCTTGGCGCGCCCGAGAGAGTTCGAATCCCCAACCTTTTGATCCGTAGTCAAACGCTCTATCCAATTGAGCTACAGGCGCACGCAAGTGTATATTAATACTTTTTACATATATTTTCAAGGTCAATTTGCCAAAACTCTTTGTGATGGATTCACTAACCTATATATATGTTGTTTAAGACTATATCAAAAACTGCTTTTATCGTGATGTACTAATTAACACAATTATATATTAGGTTTTTAATTACAGTTTACTTAAACAATTTTTTTATATATAATAATCAAACGAAGGAAATACCTATGAAAGAAAAGTTTGACAGTAAATCCATATTGTATTCAGATACCTTAATACCTGACATATTCATATCCGAATATTTGCCTATTTTGTCAGCTGAGGCAGTAAGAGTATACACTTTCTGTTGTTTTTTGGATAAAACAGAAAGAAGCCTTGATATATTTAAAATCGTGCGAAGGCTTGATATCGAAGAGAATGTACTGGTTTCTGTACTTGATGAACTTACCAAAAAGCATCTTTTAACTTTGAGTGGAAGAGATATCTTCTTAAATGACATAAAAGGTATTGAGATTGACAGGTTATATAAAGAACGCACTTCCATTAAACCAGAGGATTTAGGTGAAAAGGAATCTGTTATCTCTGCTATAAACAATCAATTCTTCGATGGCAATATGCCAATATATATGTATGGTTGCATAGAGCAATGGTTTAAGAAATATCGTTTTGAAGATCCTGTCATGATGATGCTATTCTCCATCAGCAATGAAAAAGGCGCATTAACACAAAACTATATAGAAGCCGTAGCCAAAGACTGGTTTGAAAACGGAGTTAAGACAGTATTTGATCTTGAAGCTCTTTTTACTGAGCGTGAAAAGATGAGGGATGTTCAGTCAAAAATACAAAAAGCTCTAAATAGAAAGAATCCGTTTACCCAATATGAAACAGACATAATCAATAAATGGTTCAACGAGTATCATTACAGTTTTGAAATTATCGAAGAAGCATTAAAGAAAACTGTAAAGATTTCAAATCCTAATATTGCATATGTAGATAAAATACTATCTTCATGGTATGAGAACGAATTTAAAAATATCGATGACATAGAGTCAGAAAAAGCTATTAAAGATTTAACTCCAAATGAACTTAGAATGATTGTCCAGGAACATTACCAAAAGATAAATATGAAAAACTCCATGCTTTTCGAAAATAGGAAGGTTGAAGTTTTCAAAAAAGCTCCTGCTATTGAAACTTTATATAACGACATAAATGATTTATTGTTCAAACAGGCATTTTCTCCAGACAAAAAGGCAATTGCTGAGGAAATTAAGAATAAGAATTATGAAATGACTCTTCTTTTCAAACATCATAATATACCTGATGATTATCTAACCAGACAGTATGATTGTGAGTTATGTAAAGATACCGGGGTTAATAATGGAAGAGATTGTTCCTGCAAAATGGAATTTCTAAAATCTTTGTCTGGCAAAAAGGAAAAATAGCTTTTTAATCTGTTAAGTTAATAATATTAATCTCTTTGTTTTTAATAAGGGCATCTTCAATATCTGTAGCAAAATATATTATCTGTGTTTTAGTACTCATTTCATAAAGAAAATCGAACGTACTCTTTTTTCTTTCTTTGTCATAATAAACTAATGCTTCATCCATAAAAACAGGAGCTACTTTCTTATTGGAAAAAACATTTGAAGCGGCTAATCTGAATGCAAGATACATCTGTCTCAAGGTGCCTTCAGAAAAATTATTTGCTGAACGTATTCTGTCTGAATATTCAGTATTTAAATCCATCTGACTGCCTGTTAGCAGATTATCGTGTTTCTTTGCAGTTATGCGATATAAATAACTGCTCATTTTTTCGTTCATCTTTGGGATTATTTCCTCTTTTATCTGTCTCGATGCTTCTTCAATACCTGAAATTGCATAATCAATGGCTTTCTGTTTCCTTATTAAATCATTACGCTGTTCTTCTAAGACTTCAATTTTTTCCTGCTGGGAAGCTATTTGATCATCTGATTTAAGGTACTTGTCAATTTGAGCGTTAACTACGGCCAATCTTTCTCTTTTTCTTTGAATCTGCCTTACGCATTCATCATGACTTATTTGAGGATATGTTTTTTTAGGACTAAATACCTCTGCCTTTTCCTTAAGAGCATCAAAGTCTGCAACATCCTGATTTATTAATATGTCTATCATAAGTCTTTCATATCTTTTAATAAGATCTTCTTTAGACTTATTCTCTTCAATTTTTGTTTTGGTTTTCTGCAGACTATCTTCCTTATGAATTATTTCATCAATTTTTTCGATAATATTCTGATTTTCTTTGTTTTTCTTTAGCAGCAAAAACAGACCTATACCACAACCTGCTGTTATAAGCGCTAGAAGAAGGAACCACATGCTTAAAACTAAAGATAATACTATGCCTGCTGTCAGAAATAAAATGCCTATAACAATAAGAAGAGTCATAAATAAATTGTATTTCTTAATCTTTTTGTACAAATCTTCTTTGTCCTCTTTCTCAAAATTTACAGCTTTTATTTCTTCATCAAGAATCTCTTTGCTTTTTTCATATTCTTCTATGTCAATTACAGACAATCCTTCTTTTAATGAATCAGCTTCGTATTTGTTCTTTTCATATTTTTCAATATCTTTAATTACCTCTTCATAAACTTGCTTCTTAACACACAATTTTTCTTCTAATTCCAGTTGTTTAATCTCATCCTTTAAAACATTTGCTTCTTCAAGATATTCAATGCAGTTTTCATTTTCCGTCTGCATTTTTAAGAGTTCTTCTTTTTCTGTTCTTATATTGGAAATAAGATTGTTGTATCTTCTTTTTGATGTTCTTTCATTACCTAAAAAAGTCTTTCCATCCTTAAGTATTTTTATAGAGTCTGCTACTGAAACATCTTCTTCCGCTGACTCACTTATGTTCATAAGTTTTTGAGCTATATTCTCTTTATCTTCAGAATAAAGTATACTTTTATCCTGGCATACAAACGCTGAATTCATAAAACATTCCAAGTCCATGCCCAACAGATCCTGTCCAAGCATCCCACTCTCTTTGCTAAAGGAAAACTCACTGGTTATATCTTCGTTATTCTCATTATATACCGTTAAAGATTTACTGTTAAAATCTCTCTCTATTCTAAGAAGTCTTCCATTATCTGTTTGTACTATTAAATAACCTCCATATTTATCGGTGTTCCATGGTTTGTATTTTTTAACCTCTGGTAATGAACCATCTTTTCCTTCTCTTTCATTTTTTTTATGTCCGTAAAGCATAGCTTTCACAAACGACATAAGCGTGCTCTTGCCTGTTTCGTTATAACCTATAACAGCATTCATGCCCTGGTTAAAATTGAATGTCTTATTTATAAACTTACCATATCCATAAATATGTGCTGTAACAATTCTCATTCTAAATCCAAACCTTCATTCATTAGTGCCTTCAACCCTAAGTTAAGAGCATCTTTATAAATTTCTTTTTCCTCAGGTGATTCTTTCATAATTCTTTCATTCATTACCTTTTCAAAACGTCCCTTTATTCCTTGTGAAACAGTTTCACAATTTGCTCTTTTGGGCAATTCTCTTTTATCTATAATGTGTAGGTAATCATATCCTTCAATAGGATTTATGATATCATTTTCATTTTTCACACCTGTAACTTTTATGCGATATATTGTGGATTTATCTGTGTATTCCTGTTCAAATGTGCTTAATTTCTCATAAGGTATAGTTATATCAGCATATTTTCTTGATCTGCTTTCCACAAATTCAACTTTTTTTGTTTCAAGATCTCCTTTAAAATATCCATGTTCTCCTTCATCATCAAACTTTAACTGGCATAAACTCCCCGGATTATAAATGTTATCCTTGACATACATTTTATGATTATGTCCCATCGCTACATAATCAAATCCAATATCCTTTAACAACTCTGAATTTACAGAATTATATGTCGAAATACTTAAATCGGCATCTCCATGTAACATTAGAACATTAGTATATCTTCTATCTGTTTTTATTGTTTCCAGTTCTCTAAACTGTCCACCACCGGTATCATATCCTATACCATATACACATACTTTTTTTTCTTCAAAAAACATATATGGTTTTTTCCTTCCTAGTATAAATACATTGGATGCCCATGGATAGCTGCTATAGAAAGAGTTCTTGGATTCTGGGTCATGATTCCCGCAAATAAGGATAACTCGTCCTTTTAGTTTACTGAAATATTCATTTATCTCTTTTATCGTTTTAATTTTAGTATATTCATGTTCATACATATCGCCACTTATAAACAAGAAATCCGGTTGTTCTTCAATTGCCTGCTTTAATATACGTTTAAATTCAGAAAATATTTCCTCTCTTCTTTTTGAAGGAAATCCGTCTACTGATGCTAATGTTGAAAATGGCTGGTCAAGATGGATGTCAGCCAAATGATAAAAACTTATCATTATACTACTCCTCTTTAAATGTTATTACAGCATATGCTACCGAATAATCATTGCAATGCGACAAACTGATACTAATTTCTGTTATATCAGGAAAATCTTTTTTCAAGTCTTCTCCTAGTACTACATAAGGCTTTCCTTTTTCGTCATTAAGTATTTCTATCTGTACAGGCTGGACAAAACCAATAAACCCTGTACCCAAAGCTTTAGCTACCGCTTCCTTCCCTGCAAAGCGTGCTGCAAGGCTTTGTGCCATAACTGCCTTTTTTGATTCGCAATAACTGATTTCTTTCGGTGTGAAATTTTTCAAAAGAAACTTTTCTGATCTGTTTACTGCATCAAGTATCCTTTTATTCTCAACTATATCTGTTCCACAGCTTATTCTCATGAAAGGCCGCCTGATGTTTTTGT
>JAQVAJ010000068.1 GCA_028690885.1 Clostridia bacterium | reverse complement strand
AACAACCATGCGTACTGCGTCTTTAAATGTAATGGCACCTGAACAAGCTAATGCAGAAATCTCGCCTAAGCTATGTCCAGTTGCGCAGGCTGGCTCTATTCCGTATTCCTGTTGGAACGCTTTAAAATACGCATAACTGATCACGAAGACTGAAGCTTGGAGGTATTTTGACTGTGTCAAGGTATGATCTGACGCAGATATACAGTCGTCTAATAAGTTATAGCTTATATATTCACTTGCCTCATTAAAAATGTGTTTGCTATCTGGAAACGATTCAAGCAATTTTTTTCCCATAGCAGCATACTGTGAACCTTGTCCAGGGAACACAACTGATAACAATGAATTCACCACCTTAAATAAAATATAATGATAATCGTATGGATGTTAATAATTTTGCATCAGCGTGCTTTCCAATAAATCAAGCTGCTGATCTATCTTGTCCATTGAATCTGACCATTCGTCCTTTATTTTTTCTGCATCTGATTTGTCCTGGATTGCTCTTGAAAGAATCCCCTTGGAAAGTGCATACATAAACTCCAAATCAACACGATACAGTTCGCTGAAAATATGACGAAGCATACGAATTTCTTCATGCATCTCATGGTCTTCCGCTATATAATAAAGGTAATTTTTGTTAAACCGTACCGCAATGTCATTTGACCACTCCGAAGCAATTTCATAATTCAATCTAGTTTGATCGTACTTGAAATTATAATTTAGTTCATTTGGTGCATATAGCCCCTGTTCCACCACATAATCATATAGTGGCGTACCTGTTGTTGCAACTACAACACTTCCAATCGAAATGGGTCGGTTAATGTTATAATCCTCTTCATACAACCTGATGTCTTTAAAGACTGTAAGTGTTTCAAGAATTTCTTCCACTGTTGCAATCGGATTAAAGATCATAATACCCATTGTATAGTGAAGCCCTAGCTCATTCAAAATTTTCAGAGATTGAATGTTTTGTTCTACTGTGGTCGTTTTATTGTAAAAATCCAATTGACTTTGTGCCATACTTTCAATTCCTACATTTACATTATATAGGCCTATCTCGACAAACTTTTCCACAATATCTTTGGCGGCCACAATTTCATTCGCACGAAAGTCACATAAATATTTTATATTTATGTTTGCTTCTTTAATTAGCGAATAGAAAGTATGGAACCACTTTCGACCATTAGCTGATGAAATATGAAAATTACCATCATTAAAGGTGATATATTCCACATTGTATGACGCAACCAATTCTTTTATTTCCGCAACAACATTTTCCGAGCTGCGCCGCCTTACCAGTTTTCCTGTGCAGGTTTTATGAAACTCGTATATACCGCAATAGTTGCAGTGGCCATAGCAGCCTCTAGATGTTAAAACCGGTAAAAGGCGTCGTTCTGACATGAACTGCCTTTTGGGGAATGGCAAGTCGTCCAAGTTTGATACGAGCTGTCTCTTTCCTGTAAAAATGACTTCTTGATCCTGCAAATATGCGATACCATCTACTGCTCTCCAATCTTGTCCATTACTATATTTTTGCAATAATTCCAGCGTAGTTATTTCACCTTCCCCAACAACGCAGCAATTTACTTCTGGAATACTAATTAAGACGTCATGGTATAAAAAGGTAGGAAGATACCCGCCGAGATATAAGAAAATGCCTGGATTTTTTTTACGAATATTTTTTACTATCCGCAAAACATTTGTATAATTATAAAAGTACGCTGATATCCCAATAGCATCATATTCTTTTCCCTCAATTCTTTTGCAAACATCATTAATACCCAGATTTTCATGACCACATTCAATTATATCTGTTTCAAACTGGTTTGCTTCCAAAACTGAGGCGATATATGCGATTCCTATATGTTGTAATGTGTATGGATTAATAAAATACTTATTTCTTGTGCTTAAGGGTGAATTAATTTTATTTTCATTCAAGATTGAGGGATTAATCAGGCATATTCGCATAACAGTTCCCATCCTTTTCATAACATCTAAAATCCGAAATTTTAAAGTTTCTCATCTAACTTTTTCGTAATGATATCCACTATGTTTTCGATCTTTCCAAAGAATTCCTGGTTAAATTGACTATCCTCAAATTCAATATCGAACGCATCTTCAATCGTTACAACAATTTTTATAAAATTTAGAGAATTAACCTGCAGGCTTTTTAAATCTTGTTTTAGAATTTTTTCCGTACTCCCTTCCAGCATCGGTATATTATCTTTGAGAATTTCCACCAGTTTCTTTTCAATTTCTTTACGCATTTTTTTAACCTCTCATTAATCAAGTTTATTGTTCACAATTTTCAACAGTATCGATTTAAAATGTTCCATCTCTTCCACAATATAACTCTCTAAAAATAAATTCTTATCATATCTGGCAACTACTCTGAAATTATTGAACGGTTCAACATACACCCGCAAAGGAACATTGACATAGGAGTGTTCCTCCTCGAGTTGCATAATCAGCTCATTTTCCTCGAAACGATTTTCATTCGGGTTGTTCAGATATACAAGCGTTTTGAAATATATGGCATCCTGAACTGCATAATTCGGAATACCTGCTACTCTAGCAATTTCGTCTGAAGGCAGATAATCAAATCGTTTTATTGATAGGAAAGTCTCCTGCAAAGCAGACATCCATTCATTTAGCGGAACTTGCTGGTTATGATACTGAATGCGTACTGGAATAACATTGGAAAACACCCCCGCAATTCGTTCAGCGCTCTCCATTACTTCTGGCCGTCCAGAAGTAACCGCAGCAATTAGCAAATCATCAGACTTCATTGTTCTACTATGATATATTCCCCATGCCCCCTGGAACACGGTATTAAGTGTTAGGCTATATGTTTTTGCATAAGATTGTATAGAAGCAATTTCTTCTGGGCGCAAGGAAATTTCATATAAGCCTTCAGCAAAGCAAGTCGACATCTCATAAGATGTTTTTGAAATATTAAAGCAATCAATTCCGCTTAAAGCTGATTTCCAGAAATTTTTCGCCTGTTCACAATTCTGTTTTTTCATCCATTCCATATAGGGCAATAATACATATTCTTGGCTTTCATCAACATATTTTCCTTCAACCAGTGCGCGATAGTTGGAAAACAAGTCACTAAATACAACGCCAGCGCTCCATCCGTCAAACAGCGAATTTTGGTATTTTACAATTAATTTCCACTGGTTTTCGCTCAGCTTTACTACAATTATCTTAATTAAGGGTGGCATGCTATTATCAAAAGAGTCCTGACTTTCCTTGTCATATATTTTTTGAATGTGCATATTCTGATTTTTCTGATCGGATATATCAATAAATGAAAAAGGTATATGCATCTCTTCGTATATAACTTGAACAGGTGTTTTAAGTTTTCTCCAGATAAAACTTGTTTTAAATATTGGGTGGATATTCAGGATATGATTCCACGCCTGTTGAAGACAATCAATTTCTAAAACACCTTTAATAGTATATTTTAGTATCGCAATATCCTGATGGGTAGCTTTGTAGATGATATTTTGTGAGATAATCCGATTTTGCATAGCAGTTACAGGTAAAATATACTTTATATTCTCCCTTTCAGAAAACATCCGATATATTTTCTTATAATCTTCCTCATTTTCAACAAGAGCCAAGCAGCGTTCCATATTGCTTTTTGTCTGAATTGAAAAAGCAGTGTTTTGTATGTCCTTTTCTTTTAAAATATGGTGAGAAATGTTGAAGGTATATCCTGCTTCCTGCCCCAGTTCGATAAACACTTCCTGTACAGCAATTGCAAACTTGCATATATCTGCATTGCTGTGGGCAAACGATACAAAACAAGTGCCTCCTTCCCACAGGTATATGCCTTTTTCAATTAACATATAAAACAAGAATCGAAGTAATGTCATATCTTCTGACTTGAAGATGAACAAAGACCCAAAATAAGCAATCCAGACTGGTATTTGTGAATCAATAAAAAATTTATTTAAATATTCTGCCATCTGCTTGGTTTTTTCGTTTAGCTGGCTTTGAAGTCCAGGACCATTATCACGCAGATGAGTAAGGACTGCTTTTGCGCTAGCCATCGTCAGAGCATGCCCACGAAATGTTCCACCAGTCTGTGCCACATAAGTATAGGGTCCAGAATCATCTCCGAACTGCCAATAACCTCCATCGACTTTATCCATATACTTTTTGTCGCCTGCAAAAACGCCGATTGGCATACCACCCCCTAGCACCTTGCCATACGCGACCATATCCGCTTTTACGCCAAAGTACGCCTGGGCACCTCCAGGATGCACACGGAAACCGGTAATAATTTCATCAAAAATTAAAGCAATATCATTTGCAGAAGTAAAATCGCGTAGATTGTGTAGAAATGCCACTGGTTGCAATTCGGGTGCTCTGCTCTGAACCGGTTCTACCAGCACCGCTGCAAGTTCGTTTTTGTAAGCAGAAAGGATTTCAAAAGCACTTTCCTCTCCATATGGTAATATTATTATATCATTTGCCATTGCCTGCGGTGTGCCCAAAGAAAACGGAATCGGTTTCTCTGATTGTTTCAAATCCGCCATCATATAAACGCCATCAAATGTCCCATGAAATGCCCCTGAAAAAATTGCAATTTTATTCTTGTTTGATGTAGCCCGTGCAATTCGCATTAAGTTCATGACCGCTTCCGTACCTGAATTGCAGAAGGCAACTCGCTCAACGCCGGTTAATTCACAAATTAAATTAGCTACCTCCCCAGCCTGTTTATTTAACGGTCCTAAATACACTCCTTGATCTATTTGTTGTTTAATAGCGTTTGTGATAACGGGGGGATGGTGCCCGTAAAGATGTACTCCGAAGCCCATAGCGAAGTCAATGTATTCATTCCCGTCTTCATCCCATATCTTTGCACCCTCTCCCTGTGCTGCGTAGATAGGATAGATCATTTCTTTCCAGGGTTTGCTATATCCCATTGCAAACCGGCCGTTTGCCCACTGTTTCTTTTGTTTTTGTGCAAGATTCTTGGATGCGACGGTTCTGGCGGTATACCTTTCAACCAGTTGCTGTAAGAAAGCATGTTGTTTTTCATTCAGGACACCCTGTTTCATTGCATGGTTATGCTGATTCTCAAGAATTTGCTCTGACCCCTTGGATAAAGTATCAGTCTTTTGTTTCTGCGCTAAAGTATCCGTGGGAAGATGCATGCATTGATTCATCTCTGATGCATGTTTTGTTTGCCCACACCGTTTAAGAATTTCTAATTGGCCAGCCATTATTTCCAATTGTTTTGCAAACAATGTCTCTATTGAATCCTCGGAAAATGCATCCATTATTAATTCTCTGCCAGCTAGGGATTGCGAAGGTTCAGAATATACATTCTGGTCCGTTTTGCTTTCAGACTCTATTGGGGAAATATCTCCTTTAGGTTGCATAAACATCTCCGCTATGTGTTGTGCTAGTGATTCTAGTGTGCTCCATTCGTGGAATAAAACATCCGTTGACACATCCATTTTATATGTCGTCTTTAAATAATTCTTTAACTGAATAATGGATATCGAATCGATCCCAAGTTCAAAAAAGTTAGAATTTTTATTAATAGTTTCGACATCTTCATCAAACATACCGGCTACAAATTGCATTAAGCCTTGCAGTATTTGGTTTTTAAGGTTTTGATTGGGCTGTTCCATTTTCCTGTCTCCTTCCATCTGCGGCAACAACGATGTTTTTAATATTTCTTTTTGGCTTTCATGTACTGGTGGATCAATCCAGCAGCGAAGAGGATCAAATGCATATGCAGGTAAATGTTCTTTTTGAACATCTGCATTTTTATAGAATGTATTCCAATCAATCTTTGTCACATTCATATATGTTTCTGCAATATGCTTAATTGTATTTGTCTCTAGTTTCGTTATTGGTATTTCACAGAATTCTTCTTGTACTGGTTCATCTTTACAAACTCCATGATTACAGTAGATTCCTATTTCAGAATCAGAAACAAGACCCTCCTTCAGCCGTATAAGCTTTGCAGCAAGGTCATCAATATCGCGACATACGATTGCAATGCGATACCTGTAATGATTCCGCGCAATTTGCAGCGTATAACAGATGTTCTGCAAATTGTTCTCAGGATATGTCTGGATAAATTTCAAATACTCCTTAATATTGTTTTGCAACGAAGATTCGCTCTTTGCTGAGATAACAAACAGATAGAGCTCTGCATTATTGTTTGTTTTATTCTCAGTTACATATTCCTGCAGTACCATGTGACAGTTTGTCCCGCTTAATCCAAAAGCGCTGACACAAGCATAACGTGAATGCCCTTGTTCAACATCCCAAACTTGCGCTTCATTCGGCAAATAGAATGGAGAACGCATAAAGTCAATTTTGTTGTTCGGATATGTCATATTTATATTCGGCAATATGATTTTATACCGCAAACAGGCAACTGCTTTTACAAAGCCAAGTAAGCCAGCAGAAGAATCTAAATGTCCGTAATTTGTTTTGGCAGCACCTAATGCACAGAACTGTTTTTTATCTGTAAAACGTCTGAACACATTGGTCAATGCAGCCAATTCAATAGGGTCTCCCAACTTCGTTCCTGTACCATGAGTTTCTACATATCCGATTTCTTCTGGGCTAATACCGGCTCTTTCCAGCGCATTTTGCACTGCTTTTTCTTGCATATTTACATTGGGTGCCGTGATTCCGATGGACTTGCCATCATTATTCAGCTCAGAACCTTTTATAACTGCATAAATATTATCATGATCTTGTACCGCTTTATCATATTGTTTTACAAGTATGAAAATGCATCCTTCACCCCGTCCTGTTCCGTCAGAATCCTCACTAAAGGTGCGCGCACGTGCTGTAGAAGATACAATATCAGGAATAGGGGCATTATAGTTCGAGGAGGGGTCAGTAATGATGTTGACACCACCTACCAGACCCATCTCGATTTCTCCGGACCGGATTGCCTGACAGGCAAGGTATAGCGCTGACAAGGATGAAGAGCAAGCTGTATTCACCATCATACTAGGACCTTTTAAATCATAATAATATGCGATTCGTCCCGCCATGATAGAATCCACGTTCCCAGGTCCTGCAACAACGGCCATTTCGGGTTTTATTCGTTTGATTTTATCGTAATAATTAGTAGAATGGGGTTGCCCAATATATACACCTGTGTTACTTCCCTGTATATCTTC
>JAQVAJ010000067.1:3279-7177 GCA_028690885.1 Clostridia bacterium | reverse complement strand
CTACAGGTTATAATAATGTTGATGTAAATTTTTGCAAAAAGAATAATATTACTGTATGCAATGCAGGTAGTTATTCAACAAATGCCGTTGCACAGCAAGTATTCTCATATATATTAAATTACTACTGCAAACTTAATGAGTATTCTGAATATGTAGCAGCAGGGAAGTGGAAAGAAAGCAAAACTTTCTCCCCGTTTGCTTTTCCTACTTATGAGCTTGCAGGCAAAAATATTGGTATTATAGGTTATGGTAATATTGCAAAAAAAGTTGCAAAAATAGCAAATGTATTTGATATGAATGTATTTGTATACAATAGAACAAAATATAATGACTCTTCAGTAAAATTTATAAGTTTTGATGAATTGTTACGTATATCGGATGTTGTATCTGTTCATTGTCCGCTAAATGAGCAGACCTTAGGAATGTTTAATCAGGATGCATTTAATAAAATGAAAAAGAATGCAATGTTCATAAATACAGCCAGAGGCGCTATAGTTAATGAAAAGTCTCTAAGAAATGCTCTTGAAAACAATACAATTGCATCAGCAGCTATCGATGTTCTTGAAACTGAACCTATGGATAAAGACTGTATTTTATATAATGTAAAAAATCTGATAATAACACCACATACTGCATGGATACCATATGAAACAAGAAAGAGATTGCTTGGTATAGTAGTAAGCAATTTGAAGAACTTTATTGATGGTAATCCAACAAATGTAGTTTCAAAATAATAGGAAAATTAAAATAAGAACGATTGTTCCTTTGCTTAATAAAGCAATATAAGAAAAAAATAGTATATTTATATAGTATTTAAATATTTTCATTTATTTTATACTGTTAATCAACTTATATGTAGCATTGAATCAATAAGATCAACGAAAGTGATTAATGATTAGTGATTAATGATTAATGTATAAATATTGAACTAAATGTCTAATCTTATAAGTTTATTTGATGCTAGCTAATGGGTTATTAATCAATATTCAATATTGTGGATTTAAATCTAATTATTAGGACAAGTAAATGTTTAATATAAGAAAAGATAATAATAATTGTAAACATTTGATAACATGAATGTTCAGAATATTTTTATGTAATAAAAAGGCTATAGATTGATTTAAAAAATCATAATCGTATAATTCATCAAGTAAGCATAAATAAATCAATGTATAGATTCAAAAAAAAATAACAAATTAGATATTATTAAACTGTACAAACATTTACGTTTAATGTTTGAGAATTAATGAGATCTGTATGAGTGAATAATTTATAAACCAAGTTATAGTACAAATGTATATTTTGTATGACGATATTAAATGAGCGTAAACGAAAATAAAAAAGATGTATAAAATTAAAATAATAATATTAGATAGGAATAAAAAAATAAAATAAGCAATATAATTATATCATTTATTTAAAAGTGTTTTGAAATCGAGTGAGTAAGAAAAGACGTAAAAAAGAACCAAATAGGCTAATTGTAGACAAAACTACTAATTGATGCTACTCTGCATTAGACAAAATAATCATTATGTCTAATCTTTAAATTTATTTCAAAAGCTAATTTTATCTTTATTTCCTGCCCTTTGCATGTGTTTAGTGATTCAATTTATGTTGCTACATTAAAAATGAGCAAATAATAATTTTTATAATATATTTGTAAATAAGTTTTAAATAAAAATATTTTTAAAATTTATACTCTTCTTGACCTGTTGAATTCAATTACTGAATTATATGCGCTGTAGTATGTTGTATTATATTCAACTACATTACCGGTTCTTCCATGCAACAGTGTTTCAATTTTAAACAATGGTGCGTTTTCAGGTACCTTAATTATTTTACACATGTCAGAATCAGCATTAACAAGCTTAATTGATGATTTTGCATTAGTAGGATCCAAAGGATACTTCCCTACTAGTAGGTCAACTGAATTAACGTTTTTAAATAATAGCTCAGCAGCATTGGGAAAATAGTTAAGTGGTAATATTGATATAGAATATGCAATATTATTATCTGTTTCAGTGGTATAAGTTACTTTAGTATAATCTTCGTGATAATTTGATTTATAATCAGTACTAAATTTTCTATTAAGTTCTAGTGAACCATTAATTGTTGTAGATTCTATAATTACTCGATTTGATGTGTTAATTGTGTCTAAAATGCAATGAATAAAACCTTTTGTATGATCATAAGTCGTTTTATTAACAAAATCTGCTACAAAAGTACCTTTTCCTTTAATCTTAATAAGATATCCTATCTTAGCTAATTCACCAATTGCTTGTCTGACAGTAGGTCTTGAAAGACTGTATAAATCTGCAAGCTCGTTTTCAGATGGTATCACTTCACCTGGAGCATATTTGCCGTCAATGATAGATTTTATTAATTCTTCTTTTAGCTGGTAGTATAAAGGCGTTGAGCTATATTTATTAATCATTTCATTCACCTGTCCTTACAAGATGAATACATAGTATCATACATTTAGATTTACTTCAATATGTCCAGTGTAATATTTATTAAATATATTCTGGATGCTTTTTATATAAATTTCAACTTGAGAAGCCGATCTGCCTATATATTTTGAAGGATTTAGTATGTTATTTAAGTCTTCTTTATTCATAGAAAAAACTTCATCTTTGGATATTAATTCCAGTAAATTATTATCAAGCCCCTCTTCTTTTACTCTTTTTGAAGCAATCAAAGAATATTGCCTTATCTTTTCATGAAGCATCTGTCTGTCGCCTCCCCTTTTAACGCTTTCCATTAATATATTTTCTGTAGCGATAAAAGGAATTTCTTCTCTTATATGTTTTTTAATAACATTTTCATTTACTACTAGATTGTCTGTAATATTTATTAATATATCTAGCATTCCATCTGTAGCTAGAAAGCCTTCAGCTATAGATAAGCGCCTATTTGCAGAGTCATCAAGGGTACGTTCAAGCCATTGAACAGAAACTGTAATTTCAGGGTTATGTGCATTTGTAATGATATATCTTGCTAATGAACAGATACGTTCGCTTCTCATTGGATTTCGCTTATATGCCATTGCGGACGATCCAACTTGATTGGTTTCAAATGGCTCTTCAATTTCTTTGAGTCCCTGAAGCAAACGTATATCAGTACCCATTTTATGAGCAGACTGAGCAATTGAAGAAAGTGATTTCAGGACACGAGAATCTGTTTTTCTTGAATAAGTCTGACCTGTAATATTAAAAGCTTTATCAAATCCGAAATCTTCACAAACAAGTCTCTCAAGTTCATCGACCTTATTCTCATCATCATTAAATAAAGACATAAAGCTTGCCTGTGTTCCTGTAGTTCCTTTTACTCCCCTCATCATCAGTGTGTCTACTACAAATTCAAGTTCATCAACATCCATACAAAAATCCTGTATCCATAAACATGCTCTCTTACCAACAGTAACAAGTTGTGCAGGTTGAAAATGAGTAAAACCTAATGTAGGTATATCTTTATATTTAAGAGCGAAATCTGATAAATTCTTAATTACGCTTACAAGTTTTTTTCTTATAAGGATAAGCGCAGTTTTCATTATGATTATATCGGTATTATCAGTAACAAAACATGAAGTTGCTCCTAGATGTATTATTCCTTTTGCTTTTGGGCATTGTAAACCATAGGCTTTTATATGGCTCATTACATCATGTCTAATTTGCTTTTCAAATAATTTAACCTGATCATAATCAATATTATCTTTATTCTCTTCAAGTTCATCAATTTGTTCTTTGGTTATTGGAAGGCCTAATTTCATTTGGGCTTTTGCTAAAGAAATCCATAATTTTCTCCATGTTGAAAATTTATAATCATCTGAAAAAATTAATTGCATTTCTTTTGAACTATATCTTTGAGAAAAAGGACTGGTATAATTATCACTCATCTT
>JAQVAJ010000067.1:0-3179 GCA_028690885.1 Clostridia bacterium | reverse complement strand
TATTTTTCACACAACTTAATTATATTCTTAATTTTGTTGACTTTATTTGGAACAAGATGATGTGTAAAATATGCATTATCCCAAAATATTCTGAAATCAGAAGCGGCTGTAGACATTTTTGCTAGTCTTTCAACTGTTTCATCAGAATACACATATCCATCAGGATTACTATATAAAGGAGTGCACCAGATACCTTTTATCATTGGATCAGATTTAACCAGTGATTCAACCATATCCATATCAGGACCCTGTGGTGTCATTGGAATAGTTATGAGTTCAAATCCTAAATACTCAGTCATTATGAAATGTCTGTCATATCCTGGGCTTGGGCATAGAAATTTTCTGTTTTCAAGATTGTACCATGGGGTTTTTGACTGCATATTTCCAAACATAAGGTTTAAAGATAGAATATCATACATTAAACTTAAACTGGAATTTCCGCCAATTATAATATTTTCATATGGCAAATCAAGTAATTCACCGAAAAGCTGACGTAATTCAGTTATCCCTGGCAAAAGACCATAATTACCGACATCTTGCTTATCTATACCTGTTCTATTTGAATATAGATCAAATTCAATCTCTGCTTTTTTGAAAACCGAAGCAACATAATCTACCTGTTTTTTACTAGGTTTACCTCTTGAAATGTCAAGTTTGATAGGATCATTCTTGAATTCTTCATATCTTATTTTTTCTTTTTTATACTCTTTTATAAAATCCATTTTAATTTCCTTTTTCATTTTCGGCTAATTATATCATATCTAAATAAAATTTTTAACAAATGTTTTTCTGTGTATAGGTGATAATCCATACTTTTTTATAGCATCAATATGCTCCTTAGTACCATAACCTTTATTTTTCGCAAATAAATACTGAGGATAAATTTTATCGTATTCATCCATCATCCTGTCTCTTGATACCTTTGCAATAATTGACGCTGCAGCGATTGTTATTGAAAGAGCATCTCCATGAATAACAGCTGTCTGATTTATATCAAGATCATCAATAACAAAAGCATCTGTTAATACATGATCAGGTACATTTTTGAGTTTTTCTATTGCAGATTTCATTGCAAGTTTATCAGCTCTCGAAATGTTGATATCATCAATCTGTTTATTGGTAATCGTGTGGATGCTTGCAGCTATGCAATTGCTGAGTATTTTATCAAATAGTAATTCTCTTTTACTTGCTGACAATTTTTTCGAGTCATTAATGCCGAAGATGTAAAGGTCATTTGGAAGTATAACCGATCCTGCAACTATAGGCCCAGCTAATGGTCCCCTGCCTGCTTCATCTACTCCGGCAATATATTTATTGCCAGCTTGAACTAAAAAATTTTCATATTTTCTTAATTTATGTAGTCTGTCTGTTTCATTATCTAATAAATTTTTTGATTTTCTAAAATAATCGTAACTCAAATGTTCTTCAAGCAATATACTGCATTTATCTAAAGTATTTGAAAAGAAATGATTTTTTAATTTACTAAAACTCATTTGGTGCCTCAAGAGAAATTCTTCCTATTTTACCAGCACGGAACTCATCTAAGATAATGATAGCAGCCTTAAGAGTATCTGGTTCTCCTCCTGATTTTATAAAATTCCTGTGCATACATATGTCTAGTAATAATTTGTGAGGATCTGAATTAAGCTCATTCAAATCATATCGTTTTTTTAGGTTTTCACTATAATTTTCAGTTAAAAAAGATAATAATTTTCTGCTTATCTGCTCTAAATCTAAGATTTCATCGTTTATCGCACCTGTAATTGCAAGATTCAATGCTATTTTATCGTCATCAAATTTAGGCCATAAAACACCAGGAGTATCAAGCATATGGATATTTTTGTGGATTTTGATCCATTGTCTGTCTTTTGTTACTCCAGGCTTATCACCTGTCCTTGCTGGTGCAGATCCAGTAAGTTTATTGATAAAGGTGGATTTACCTGAATTTGGTATTCCGCATATCATAGCTTTAACAGGTCTTTGCTTCATTCCTTTTAGTCTGTCTCTTTCAAATTTATCAGCCATAACCTTATTGATTGCATTAATGAAATCTTTATTTCCTGAACCTGTTTTACTATTAACTGTAATAACCTCAATATCAGATGATTCGTAATATTTCTGCCATTGTGTTGTTACTGAGGGATCAGCAAGGTCATATTTGTTTAGTACTATTACTTTCTTTTTATTGTTGAATAATTTTTCAAAATCTGGATTTCTACTGGAATATGGTAACCTTGCATCAAGAATCTCAACTACAAGATCCACAAGTTTTAAATTTTCAGTTATCATCCTTTTGGCTTTCACCATATGTCCTGGATACCAGTTAATATTCATAATTTTCCTTACTTAATATTCTACTTATAATTATATAGTATAGTTTATCTTAAATGAAATAAAAAAACGGGACTAAGTCCCGTATTTTTTACTTAACACTAAGTTTTTCTTTTATTTTGGCTGCTTTTCCTACTCTATCTCTTAAATAGTAAAGCTTAGCGCGTCTAACCTGTCCTCTTCTTATAACTTCGATAGAAGCGATTTTCTGAGAATTTAAAGGAATTATCCTTTCAACACCTACACCATATGAAATTCTTCTTACAGTTATGGTTTCTGTTAATCCTCTTCCTTTTCTTGCAATGAGTGTACCTTCGTATGACTGAATTCTTTCTCTATTGCCTTCCTTAACCTTTAAGTTAACTTTAAGGAAGTCTCCTATCTGAAGATCTGGCAAGTCTGTTCTTATCATGCTTTGTTCTATTGATTTGACTATATCCATTTTATAATCCTCCCTTCATCTTAGCGTTCATGTATCAAATTTGATTACAGTGGACCGCCCTTTACGAACCTGCAGTATTGTATCATATGCAAAGTAATATGTAAATAAGATTTTCAAATCTGACTAAGAACATGATTATTTTACATAAATGTGAGAATATTAGCAAATAAGTAATACAAGTAATATTCTAGTTTGTTGACCCAATTTTATTTAAAGGCCATGCTCTGAATACGATTTTTCCAATAACTGATTCAACTGATACCGGACCAATCGATCTGCTATCTTTACTTATAGCTCTGTTATCACCCATAACAAATATATGTCCTTTAGGAACGATATAAGGCATATCTATTAATTTTTCAAAAGTTGAACCTAGGTCCTTTAAATAAGGTTCATCATGTCTTTT
>JAQVAJ010000066.1 GCA_028690885.1 Clostridia bacterium | reverse complement strand
AATTACATGATAACTGGAAATTTTAAGAAACCACAATATTCAAATAAACAACAAAGCTCCATTGATATTTTAATAAGCAGATGCACTATGCTTAATCTTAATAAAAGGTTTGATGATGTTGGTGTAGTAATTAATGAGTGTAATAGAATACTCAACAAAATTAAAGCAGAAGAGTTTGAAGATTATACGCCGCTTTATGCAACAATAGGTATACATAAAACACTATTTAAGATGGTGAAACTTTTCAGTGAGCAAAAAGATAAATCAATAATTAATTTAAGAAGTAAGAAGGTGCTGATAATTGATACTGATTTATTGCATCCTTCCTTTAACCCAAATGAGTATGTTTTAAATGAAAGTTTTCAAAAATTAATAGATAGAGAAGATAAAGTACCACTTAAGCCAGCTGTCAAAGGAACAGAAGTATATATTATTCCATGTGATTTGATTATTGAAAATTATGAAAATATAGTATTTACACAATTAGAAAAGGTTATTTCAGATTATGCAGAGGATTTTGATGCTATATTTATTAAATGTTCAGATTTTATATACGATTCATTGACAGTAAACAGCATTATGATTGCAGATCAAACAATCTTTTTTATGAATAATCCTTTATATGATATTAAACTATTTAATTCAATTAGCAGATATTTATGTTCAAGGCACAATATGGATAAGAAGAGGTTTAACTTCATTATGGATAAATCTGATTCTAAAAAGGAAATAGTAACTGGTATAGAAGCTCATGTCTATGGTGATTATTTAGGAACGTTATCATCAAAAAAAAGATGGTATAAGAATCAATATAAACCAATAAATTTATTAAAATCAAAGGTGTAGATATGGCAGTATTAAAAAGTTTAAATACAATATCAGATAATTCAGATAATGTTAAGTATGAAAAGGGAAGTTACTCCTTATCAAAAATTGTCACAGAAGTAACCAATGAATTATTAACAGATTCAGCTGAACTTGTGACTAATGCATATTATGACAAAAAACAAAGAAGTTGCCTTGAGAAGCGAATCTTATATATTCTCGATAATCAGCAATATTTTGCAGTTGGCTCAAAAAGAAAGATGATTAAAAGTATATTTGATTTCATGTTTGGATACGGGCAGCTACAGGAGTATATAGAAGATGATGAAATTTCAGATATTGATGGAGTTAGGCATAACTGTTTTTCAATCACAAAAAATGGAATCAGAATTCCAATTGATATAGACTTTAACAGCGAATCTGAGTTCAATGTATATTGTAAATTGATTGCATTAAGGAATGGTGGAATATTAAATGAAAATGATAATCACTGTAGAGTTGCAGATTTGGAAAACAAATTACGTATTAATTTGTCAATATACCCAAGAAATATTTCAGGACCAGCAATATCGATAAGAAAACATCGTCAGATTGCGTATAACATGGATGATTTAGTAAGACTCAAAATGTTAGATACTACCTGTAAAGAACTAATAACAGAATTACTCTTGAATGATAAAACAATAATATTGTGCGGCAAAGGGGGGTCAGGTAAAACCACTCTGTTAAGAGCTCTTATTAATATTCTCCCAAAGATGGAGAGAGTACTTATAGTGGAATCTGATGCAGAACTTTATCCTGATAAAGCTAACTGTATAGAACAAAGAGTTAAAAGAGATAATGAAGGAGGAAATCCTATTACTCTTGAAATGCTCATAAAAGATGGTTTGACTATGTCTTTAGATACATACTGTATAGGTGAAATAGTTGGTAATGAATCAATGGCTTTTCTTAATGCATGTTGTTGTGGACATAGATTTTTGACTACAATGCATTCCAACAAACCTCAAGATTCTGCTTCAAGACTTATAGCCTTAGCTAGAAGAGGTGTTGGTACAACTGATGAAAAAATGCTGACATGGATGTTTTGCGAAGGTGTTGACGCAATAATACATATGAATAAGTTTAAAGTTATGGAAATTGTATGTGTAAAAGGTTATGATTCATCAAATCAGGAACCAGAATATGACCTTATATATAGGAGGAATATATGATATATCTAGGAATAAATATAGCAATATTAATATTGTTCTTCTATATCCAGAAATCTAAATATCATTATGAAGATTTAAAGATTCTTATGATTAGAAAAATGGACTACTTAGTGATAGGTCTTTCACTAATACTATATATAGCAATATCACTGATTGTAAACACAAAAATTAATAATCTGCTTACTAGTTTTACTGTTTCGTTAATGCCATCTTCAGTACCTTATCTTATATTTGACATTTATAAAAACAGTATACTGAAAAAAGAAAAAGAAGGAATTACTGGACTGTTAATGATTTTAACAAAATGGAGTTCGGTTAAGAATGATGCTGTGTATTGTCTTCAAAAAGCAAATGAATCTAATTTAAAAAATCCTATAGGAAAATATATAAAAAACTTATGTATCAGGCTTGAGAAGGGAATGAGTGTATCAGATTCACTTATATCATGCGAAAAAGATGCACTTAGCGAAGAATTAAGATATGTTTTTATTAATGTAAGGTATGCTTACGAAAAGGGAGGAAGCTTATATAGTATTTTCAAGAATCTGGAAAACCAGTTCTTTAAAATAGATGAAGAGAATTATAAAAGAAAAATAAGTACATCTACAGACAAGTATGCTGTATACATTTCAATAATATTAGTCATGTTTACTTTTTATTTAATTGTTTTAAATAATGATTATTCAAAAAAATATTATTTCAACTCGACATTAGGTATATACATTCTAGGTATTTTTTCTCTTTTGTTCTTTATTGGAGTTTTGATAATGGCAAAGAAGGTTAGGGAGTAAATTATGGATAGTATAACAATATATATGCTTTTTATTGGAAATATCGCAGTTGGAATTTTATTTTCTGCTCATATTGTATCTATGCGTATTGCAGAATCGGTTAATGATGGTAAGATAACTTTTCTATCAGAAATATACCAAAAGATTAAAAAAACTGTTTCCAAAATAACTTATGTCTCAACTGAAAAAGCAGGTGAGTTTGTAATGATATGCTCTTTCTTTTTGGTAATATGCATTCTTGTAATAATCAGTTCCGGATTTTTAAAAGCTTTTGTTGTTCTTATGCTTTGTTTGTTTTTTCTTTATTTGACTAAAAGAAAGTGGGAAAAGGATTTATGTGATATTTTTCAGAAGAATGCATATAAACTTTACAGATATCTGGTTTCCCAGATACAAGCAGGTGTCAGACCTAAAGATGCAATACTAAATATGCATAAAATAACTGAAGATAAGCAGCTAAATAGTATTTTGGCGAAAGCTTCAGCTGCTTATGCGATAACATTTGATGGCAAAACCTATGCTAATGTTCTTAAAGAAAGAATTAAAACTCAGGATGCACAAAGGTTTTGTATGATATTTGAAGAAGATTTGTTATATACCGATAATGAGAATTTTTTAGAGAAGATGGAAGAAATGATGTTTAACAGGCATTTTTCATATCATCAGAAAAAAACAGAGAAAGTAAAAAGAAACTGTTTTGCAACAGTGTGCGTATTTATGCTTATTGTTGTCATTATGGTTGTACTGCCATTATTTAGCGAGCTTGTACAAGGACTTAACAATATATTTAATTAGGAGGGTAAAATGATTATTAGTGAAAAAAAAGAAAAAATGGGGTTTGGTGTATCAGAGATACTTGGAATTGGGGCCGTGCTTTTGATTGCTGCAGCAGTAGTTATACCTGGACTGAAAGAGATAGCTCAAGATATAATTGATAATACGAAAACATGGGTTGGCGATCAATTTAACGAAATTTTCGATATAAATCCGGTAACTTAACTAACATGGCAGAAAAAGTTATAGTTAACATAATAACAGTATTGGTAATTATATGCTTATTTGTATATTGTGTTGATGTTATATCTATCATATCTAAAAACATGGAATTTAGAGATATCTGCCGAGGGTACATGCACATTGCAGAGCAGAACTCTGGTCTGAATGATATTCATAAGGCTGAACTTGTACAAGACTTAATAAATAATGGCTTTACTGAAATATCTGTTCAGACCACTTCTGCAGCTGCATATGGCAGTGCATTTATGTTTAACGTTTCTGCTTCATTTGACAAGTCAGTTCTTGAGGGAATTTTCAACAGAAATCTTAAGCAGTACATAATGAATTTCGAACAGAAAATTATTGCTAGAAAGATATACTAATGGATAAAAGTAAAAAAGGATCAGCAGGAACAGAGATTATATTAGCTGTAGCTTTAATAGTTTATATATTGTTACCTCTGTTTACTGCTCTGGTTCAAAAGTATGTTATATATAATCAGGCAGAAAAAATTAAGCAGACAATCGAAATGTCAGTAGTATCATTGATATCAGAAAACATTACTAACGATTTTTCAAAGGGGTTACTTAATATTATGACAGATCAAGATAAGTTAAAAGATATTATATATTTAGACATTAAATGTTTAAATGAAAATATGATTTTTATACCTAAAGATAATATATCAATAAAGGTATATCAGGCTGGAAACATATGTACATGCGGTTTTGTCAATTCTCATTACATGATATCAGTTGATCTTACAGCCATTTTTGATTACTTAGGTACAAGGAATATCCATATACACAAACATATAGAATTTCCAGTTATAAGGTAGGAGGAATATGAAAAAATATAAATTTTATATATTAGCAGTCATGTCAGCAATCTTATTGACTGTTATACAAGTTCTAATAGCAAAAGCAGCAGTACAAAAAGAGATAGGTTTTATATATGTAGCAGTTAATGATATTGCAGAAGGAGATATATTACAGCCAGAGGATTATAAAAAGATAGAGATATCAGGATATGATATGCAATTTCAATTCAATGAAGGGCTTATGGCTATCTCCGATTTAAAAGAAGGTTCCATAATTTGCAATGAATATTTTAAAGAACAGACAGAAATCAGGGGTATTCACTTTATAAGTATTACAACAGATAAATCAAGATGTCCGACTGCATACATTAAAACGAATGAAAAAGTTAATATGTTCATTATGCCTGACAAAAAATCTCTAACTATTCATGAATCAGCATGGTTGGACAATTTTTTAGAAAATCAATCGATAGTTTATGATCAAGACAACGATATCGGATTTATGATATCTGATATTACTATCAAGCATATTGCAGGTCTTGAAAATGCGAATCAAAGCATTATTATAGAGGTTGAACCTCCAATTGACAGGTTGCTTGCTTTTCTGAAAACAAAATGTATCATCGAGTTTATGGTCCCTAACTAATATTGAGTGTGGAAAGATAAAATCCTTTATGATATACTTTTTTTATATAATATATGTCATGGAGGCAATATGGATAACTATTATGAGAACTTACTTAAGTCAGTTGAATATATTAAGTCCAAGATTAAAAAAGAACCGGTTCTTGGTATAGTATTAGGTTCAGGGCTTGGTATGTTAGCTGATAATATTGAGGACAGGATAGAGATAGATTACCACGATATTCCTAATTATCCTGTATCAACTATACCTGGGCACGCCGGTAAATTAATTTTTGGTTATCTTAGTGGTAAGTATGTAGCTTGTATGGCAGGAAGATTCCATTACTACGAAGGCTATGAAATGGAGAAAATACATATTGGCGTACGTACATTTAAACTTCTTGGAGCTGAAGGTGTAATTATCACAAACGCAGCAGGAGGCATTAATACATCATTTAGTGAAGGAACTATTATGCTGATTAATGATCATATAGGTTTTTTAGCTCCTTCTGCACTCAGAGGTCCAAATATTGATGAATTTGGAGATAGATTCTTTGATATGTCTAAAGTCTATGATAAGGATTATCTTGATAAAGCCAGAATGGTTGCAAAGAGAATAGGTTTGGATGTTAAAGAAGGAACATATATGTTTTTTAAAGGTCCAAATTTTGAAACACCAGCAGAAATAAGAGCTGCGAGAATTTTAGGGGCAGATGCGGCAGGAATGTCTACAGTACCTGAGGTTGTTGCATGTTCTCATTGTAATCTAAAAGTTCTTGGCATGTCAGTTATAACAAATATGGCAGCTGGTATACTGGATAAAAAATTAAATCATGAAGAAGTTATGGAAACAGCAAATAAGATCCGTGCCGTTTTTGTCGAATATGTAAAAGAAATAGTGAGGGAATTATAATATGGAGTTCGATATATTGGATTTATCACTTAAGGAAATAGGACGAGAGAAAATCGAATGGATAAAGGATTTTATGCCTGTTTTATGCATGATTGAAAAGGATTTTATTAAATCGCAGCCTTTAAAAGGTATAAAGATTTCAATGGCGTTGCATCTGGAAGCTAAAACTGCATTTCTTGCTGTTGTTTTAAAGAACTTAGGAGCCGACATAAGAGTTACTGGAAGCAATCCTCTTTCTACTCAGGACGAAATAACTGCAGCATTAGTTGATATGGGAATTTCAGTTTTTGCATATAGAGGAGTGGATTCAAAAACCTACAAGCAGCACCTTATTAAGGCTTTATCACATAAACCCAATATAGTAATTGATGATGGTGCAGATCTTGCATTTACACTTCATAAAGAAAGACCTGATCTCATGGAAAATGTATATGGCGGTTGTGAGGAAACAACAACAGGAGTAGTAAGACTAAGAGCAATGGATCGAGAAAAAGTTCTTAAATATCCTATGTTCGCTATAAATGATGCAGATTGTAAACATCTTTTTGATAACAGATATGGAACAGGACAGTCATCACTTGAAGGTGTAATGAGAGCAACGAATCTTACATTATTCGGCAAGAAAGTTGTCGTTGCAGGATATGGCTGGTGTGGTAAAGGTATAGCTCAGAAAGCTAAAGGTTTTGGAGCTAATGTTGTTGTTACAGAAGTGGATTCAGTTAAAGCACTTGAAGCTGCTATGGATGGATTTGATGTAATGCCTATGATAAAAGCTGCAAAAATTGGTGATATATTTATAACTTCAACAGGTGATATTGATGTTATTACAAAAAAACATTTTATGGTAATGAAGAATAATGCCATTTTGTGTAATGCAGGACATTTCGATTGTGAGATTTCTATGCCGGAATTAAAAGGCATTGCAGTCAAGCAGGAACAAAGAAGAAATGGGGTTACAGGCTTTTATCTTTCTAATGGTAAGGTTATAAATGTTCT
>JAQVAJ010000065.1 GCA_028690885.1 Clostridia bacterium | reverse complement strand
TTTTACATCCATTAAGAAATTGTACAAACCGATAACCAAAATTCCATCATCATTATATAGTGGGTTTCTAAATCCTTTTACAATTATAATCTTTCTAAAATTATCATCTATTTTCATTAGTGACTTTTGCTCTTTCTTAACCTTTTCAATTGTGGTTAATTCAACAGCTGATTGAATATAGTACTTTCTATTTCCTTCATTTACAATAAAATCAACTTCATAATTAACTCTACATCTCTTTTTAGTATCAGGATCTTGTATCCATGATTCAACCTGTCCAACATCAACTGAATACCCATTTCTTACAAGTTCAATATATATTATGCTTTCCATTATATGAGATTCTTCTATTTGCCTAAAATTCAATCTTGCGTTTCTAAGACCAATATCTGTGAAATAGTATTTACTTAAAGTTCCTATATATTTTCTTCCTTTCACATCATATCTTTTAGCTTCTTTAATTAAAAATGAATTTTCTAAGTATTTTAGATAATTGGAAATTGTATTATCTGTAATATTACTTGTTTTTCTTGACTTAAATGTATTTTCTATTTTTCCTGGATTCAAGGGTGAACCAATACATGATGCAACGATATCAGTAACATCATCAATACTTGCTTCATCCCTCAAACCATATCTTTCTTTAATATCTTTAAAATAAGTGCCTTCAAATAAATCCTTTAAATAATTTTGTTTTGATTGAACACTTCTATTCAATACTGCAAGTGGCATTCCGCCATATGTTATATACTCATTCCACAATTCATCATACTGCATATCTGGAAATGCTTGATGTAATTCTTTAAAGGACAAAGGAAAAACTTCAATATTGTAATTTCTGTTTCTGAATTCAGTAGGTAAATCACTTGAAAGTAAGCAGGAGTTATTTCCTGTTACATAGCAATCAACATATTCAATGTTTAATAATTCATTTAAAACATCATGATATGTTAAATATGATTCATCTACACTTATTCCTTCAATCAAATTTCCTTCATTGTCTAGGAAATCAGGATTTGCAATTTTTACACATTCTTGAATCTCATCAAGAAGAATATAATACTTCTCTCCATCATTTAGAATTCTTTCATTGATATAGGAAGATAGTTTTACTGGATTTCTTAATGCAGCATTTTTTAACTCATCAAGTCTGATTTTTATAATATGATCTTCTCTCACATTTATGCTTTTAAGATAGTCATAAAAGATATTAAATAGTAAATATGATTTGCCGCATCTTCTAACACCAATAATTACTTTTATTAACGGTGATTTCATCCCTGCTTTTAGTTTTTCTAATAAATAGTCTCTTTGAATATGCACTTGACTACCTCACTAAAGATTATTGTGCTAATACACACTTTTCTTTAATATTATTATACTCTTAAAAATTGTTTTGTCAAACACTAACTAAAGATTTTTGTGGTAATCCACATTTTTCTTTAATTAGTTTTTATTTGTGTCAGACTCAACCATATCACTCAATTCGGTCATTTGTGACACTTCTATTCGGTCATTTGCAAGAATTAAATGGATACCTAGCTGCTAATTCTTGGGATATTAAAGCAGGAATGCTCGGTTATTCAATTGCCGATGTAGTTCACTATGAATTTATTATGCCATGTTTTTAGGAAATGATTATATAAACAAACAGAGCATCTACTTGACATATGACAAGTAGATACATATAATGTTTACCATGAGGAGGGGAAATAATGCAGACAAAAGTCATTCTTGAAAAGAAGGATCTTACATATCTTTCATGGACTAAAATCCAAAACACCTCAGGAACAACAGGATCTTTTCTGAAAGCATATTCCGATCTAGGTGGAGATAAAGTCTACTATAAGCTTTCCAATTATGATGCATATAAAGGAATTATTGGACATGAGTGTATAAATGAACTGATTGCTGATCGTCTGCTTACAATACTTGATGTCGAACATCTTAATTATCAATTGATACATGCTGACATCTTAATTGATGGACAACTCCATGAAACTTACCTTTGTGCTTCTTCTGATTTCAAAAAAAGAAATGAAAGCAAGATAGCCATAGATACATATTATCAAGCTGAACGAGAGAGTGGTGAAAAACCACTGGATTTTTGCTTACGGCACGATTGGTCTGAATATATATGGAAGATGATAGTTGTTGATTATCTGATACTGAACAGAGACCGTCATGGAGCCAATATAGAGGTGGTGCGTAACTCAAAGGAAAAAACACTACGCCTTGCACCATTGTTTGACCATGGCCTCTCCTTACTTTGTAGCTGCAAAAATGAAGATGCTGTTCATGCATTCGATATTATGGCAGATAAACCAGTACAATGTTTTGTCGGGTCCAGTTCTGCTAAAGATAACCTGAATTTGATTCCTAAAAATAGTATACCTCAATTTAATCCTCTCAAAGAATCTGATTATGAGATACTGTTTGCAGGTCTTTCAACAGTCATACCACAAGCGTATATAGATAAAATATGGGAAATGCTTTGGAGGAGGTGGATGTTTTATGAAGATTTTTGCAATCAGAGATGAAAATGATTCTGCTAATAAAGATATTGCATTTTTGATCTACTACGAATGTGATAAACGATTTTATATTGAACTGCCAGAAAACGCAGACCCTTGGGAAACACCGCTTCCACTATCCTCTTTTCTTAAGCGTGGTGAGACGACAGTAAATGCTTATTGGAGCAGGATATGGGTACAGCAACGCATTATCCCATCTGACAGACAGAATATTGGGCAGATATTGAAAGATAACAAGCTTGATTCTTATGATGAGTTTGATTTATTAATGCTTACAAATGGACGTTGTGCGCAAGATGACTATTATCTGGTATCTGTTTCTGAAAAGGATTTTCCCGAAAGTTTCTTTAAACGTTTTCAAAAGAAGATAGAGGATGTTGTTCCACTCACAAATGGGCATCTATTAATCTTCTTTCGTGATGGTAATGTAAAAAAGTGTGATATGGAAGAATTGCTGATAAACAATAAAGCTTTTTTACCTATCTTAAAAGATGAGAAAATGTATTACAGAGTAAGTATACAACCTGGAGGTTATGGAGTCTGCTGGGGTGAGAGTTTGAATATTGCAGATTATATACTATATGATTGCGGTAAAGATATTCCACTATCTTTGGAGGACTTCCGCTTGTTTGTTGAAAACCGAGTAATCAATACAACAGAAGCCGCTGAACTTCTCAACTGTTCCAGACAGAATATAGATGATCTAATCCGACGCAACAAATTGCACCCCATAAAAACCACACAAAAGAGCAAACTATTCTTAAAAAGTGAAATCATCCAGCGAAACTGGAAGTAAAGAAAAACAGTTGCTATTTGTATTAAGCAACTGCTTTCCTTTTAGATCAATTCTTACATACTATATTTCTTCTAACTTTTTAAATACTTCTTCAATATCCGGTAGTTGTGCAATGGGATATATTTTCATCCATCTCACTATACCTTCTTCATCTATAATTACATTCGCTCTTTCGGATATACCCATATCTTCAAGGAATATTCCATAATCCTTTGCTGCTTTGCCGTGTGGCCAAAAATCACTTAACAGAGGGGTGTTTTTAATTCTCAGCACTGATGCCCACGCCAGTTTTCCAGGAACTGGATCTACACTTAATCCTAATGCGACAGTATTTAGTTTCTCAAATCTTTCATGATTAGCTTCCAAGGCTCTCATCTGATCTGTACATACTCCGGTCCATGCAAGCGGATGCCACGAAAGAAGTACTTTCTTGCCTTTGTAATCTGAAAGCTTTACTTGGTTCTCATGTATATCTTCTAATATGAATTCCGGTGCTTTCTTACCGATTTCTATATGTTTCATGGCTGACCTCCTTGTTTACTGCTTGTTTCTACTGTTACTATACATCAAACCCCTTTGGTTATCTGTGACTTTAGCACAAACATTCATATTTCATCAGTTACATATACCCAAAATAATTCGTTTACTGAAGTTTAAATTGTTTTTATTCCTGTTTTTCTGTATAATCTGCTTGTAAACTAATCCATATTTTGTGGTAAAAGATCAATCAGCTATTTCAAAGGGGGGCATGAAATGAGCAAGATGGGATACACGGATAAACCCGTAGAAAAGTTAACAGAAGATTCTTTTGGTATAAAGACATATATTAATGGTTTATGCCAGTTTATTGTAAGCTGTGATACTCCCATGACAATATCAATTCAGGGAGACTGGGGCAGCGGCAAGACCAGTATGATGAGCATGATTAAAAAAGAAATAGATGACAAGGTATATCCTATCTGGTTCAATACCTGGCAGTATTCCCAGTTCAATATGGGAAAAGACTTATGCGTGTCTTTTTTAGAAAATCTCATCACAAAACTTCATTCAAAGGCTGAAAACAGAACAACGAAAATATTGGAAACCAGTCTTCGCATTTTAAAAATCGGAGCCAAGACCGCTATAAGTACAGTCGGGTTGGACGGTGGAGCAATCGTTGATGTATTCAACAAAGAAGATGCAGATATTGCAAAAGCAGTCAGCGACTTGAAAGACGCTTTTCAAGACAGTGTCAATGATAAATTAAAAGAAAGCAAAAAAGACAGAGTTGTCATTTTTGTAGATGATCTGGACAGGTTAAATCCTGCTAAGGCAGTTGAACTTTTAGAAGTACTTAAGGTGTTTCTAGATTGTGAGAACTGTGTATTTATACTTGCAGTAGATTACTCTGTTGTTACTGCAGGCGTTAAACAGAAATTCGGTAATCTGGTAGATGATGACAAAGGAAAGAGTTTCTTTGACAAGATAATACAGCTTCCATTTAAGATGCCTGTCGCTCAGTATGACATTAAAAAGTATATATACGACATGCTGGTGAAGATGGAAATGAAAGTTAATTCTAAGATTATTAGTGAATACAAAGACCTTATAAAAACATCTATAGGATTTAATCCAAGAAGTATAAAAAGACTTTTTAATACATATCAGCTTTTAAATTTAATTTCCTGCTGCAAAGCATCAAAAGTGCAGGAAGAATTACGTCAAAAGCTTCTATTTGCAACAATATGCATGCAGATGACTTATGATCATCTGTATTCTTTGATTGTTACAAGTTCAAAGAATAACGAACTAACAGGCAAAACATTACGCGGTCTTGCAGATCCTGAAATAGTCAGAAATTACAAAGGTCTTCCTGAGGAACTGCGCTTAGTTGATGAAGAAGGGAAAATTGACGAAGATGAACTTCTTAGAATGTGCTCCTTCATGAAAGCTTTCATCTCGGTAGTAGATATAGACAAGAGTATGCTATTATCAGAGCAGGAATTAAATGATCTCAAAGAAATCCTTTTCTTCTCTTCTGTTACTTCCATTATGGAAGATACAAAAGTTAATACAGGCATGGAAATAGAACAGAAGATAAGAACAAGAAACAGAGCCATTATTGATGCTGTGGATGCTAATCTTACTAATACTATCGGAGACTTCATAATATGGCAGCCTATTAAGGCAGAAAATGATATTAAGTTGTCAGATGTAAGCTGTTCAATAGAAATTCTTACAACAAGCGGTGTACCTTTTACCTTTGAGTTTTTATTAACATCAAAATCTTTAGAAGATATATGTCTTCACGTAAGATTTAAATGCAGTGCTGAATTTTCTGAAAAGCTTAAGGAACTATTCGGACCAAACCCGCTGGATTATGAAATTATCCCAGTTATAAATGAGAAGGGGTATGAGTATACCTGCATAGGAATCAAAGAAGCTGATGCCGCTGCAATAATAACCAGAAAAATAGAAGAAGTATATGAGACTTTGAAGAAAAAGGGATATATAGCCTGAAGATATAAGATGGATAAGTAAATATATTAATAATCCTCATCATATGGGTAATCAGCCATGATTTCTTGGTATAATCAACACATAACATTGTGAGGTGTCATATGAACAGTAGAGAAAGAGTAAATTCCGCAATACATTTCAAACCAGTGGATAAAGTCCCGCTGCAATACAACTACACCCCTGTAGGCTATTTTGAACATGGAGATAAACTTAATGAGCTATATAAGGCATATCCAGATGATTTTGGGCCTTTTGAATACAAGCAAGTGCCTGTTTTAACAAGAAACCAGCTTGATGAAAACGGTAATTATCACGAATTTAAAAAAGATGAATGGGATACTGTTTGGGAATACAGGATATATGGAATTGCAGGAATACCTCACGTCTATCCCCTTTCAGACATGGGCAAACTAAAAGATTATATAGTTCCCTCCCAGCCAGATATTGGAAGTGAGCAGTTTTTAATAGACAAACAGCAGGCAGTTGAACATAAGAAAAACTATTATCTTTCACGTTTTGCAGGGACAATAATTGAAAAACTGAAAGCTTTGTGTCCTGATGAAAATGTCTACTGTGATATGGCAGAAGGAACGAAGGAAATAAACCAGCTTGCTGATATGATAGTTGAGTATTATGAAAAGAAGATTCAGTATCTTTTAGCAATTGATGTTGATGGTTTTTACTTTGGTGATGATTACGGAACAGAAAAAAGCATGCTGTTAAGCCCTTCTTTATGGAGAAGCTTTTTCAAACCAAGATGGGAAAGGCTTTTTGAACCTATAAAAAAAGCAGGAAAAAATATACATTTTCACAGTTGCGGTTATGTTCTTCCCATACTTGAAGATTTAAAAGAATTAGGTGTTCATTCCATATGGCCACAGCTTCCTGCATACGATATGGTGGAGTTTGCAAAATACTGCAGATCGCTAAAGCTTGCTGTCGCTATACATACAGACAGAGCAAATGTGATGACTTTCGGTACACCTTCGCAGGTAAAAGATCTCGTTAAAAAGGAATATGAAGTATTCAGGATGCAAGAAGGCGGCTCCTGGTTTTACGTAGAAGCCGACAACGGTTTTCCTTTTGAAAATATGGAAGCGCTCGTTGAAACAATCGCTCAGTACAGATAATTAAATCTTCCTTATACCCAGTATTCCTCTGCAGGTCGCTTTTTGCTCGTCTGGCTTTTCCAGAGTAACTTCTAATGTTCTGTCAGATGTTTTTTCCATACCAGATACATCCACAAGCGATTCATACCATGGTTCATATATATTGATTCTTTTCATAAAAGGAACTTTTACATCATATATTATTTTTGATATACACTTTCCATTCTGCATAACTGATATATCTTTTATCAGCGTACCTATTTTACTGTCCACAAAATCAAAGCATATATGATATCTTCCGTCTTTATCTGTACACTTTGATATATCATAAGTAATAGTGGTTTGATT
>JAQVAJ010000064.1 GCA_028690885.1 Clostridia bacterium | reverse complement strand
GGAGCTTCATATATAATGCATGTTCTGGTTTCCTTTTGTATCTTTTCAAAAAACTTTTTCTTTAACGATACTTTAACTGGAGGAAATCCTTCAAAACAGAACGATGAAGTATCAAAAGGTGAAATCATCAATGCGCTAATTGCAGCATTTGCTCCGGGAATTACAGAAACCTTCTGATTATTCTTATGCATTAATTTTACAAGTTCATTCCCAGGATCTGAAATTGCTGGACATCCTGCATCACTTACTAAGCATACATCTTTTCCAGACATGACATCATTAAGAATACTTTGTCCGCTTTTTTCCATGTTATGTTGATGATAACTGACCAGTTTCTTTTTGATGCCAAAAGCATTTAGAAGCCTCAAGGTATGCCTTGTATCTTCAGAAGCTATGTAGTCACAGTTTTCAAGAGCTTCAATCGCTCTTTTGGAAATATCCGATAAATTTCCAATCGGAGTAGCTACTAAATATAGCACTATGATTCCCTCCCATATAGCATATTAAGTTCTTCTGTATATGAACCATCTGGTTTATGGATAATAAGCGGATGATCTACTACTAAAGAAGGACTCATATCTTTTAATCCTTGAATTAGTACCAATATTGCTTGAGATTTTTCATTTGGATGAACAAATCTTATTGTTTTTGGTTCAATACCATTGTTTTTCATCTGCATAAGTATTTCATTGAGTCTGTCAGGTCTATGCACCATTGTAAATGTCCCTTTAGATTTTAAAAGATATCTGGCTGCTTTTAAAACATCATCAAGGGTACACAGTATCTCATGTCTTGCATATGCTATAGAATCTTCTGCACTAATAATACCAGTACCCGATTTAAGATAAGGAGGATTAGTTATAACATGATCAAACGAGCCGCACTGCAAATATTCCTTTATATTTTTTATGTCTCCATTAATAATCGATATACGATCTTCAAGATTATTCAGTTTAACGTTTCGCACTGCAAGTTCATATGCCTCTTTTTGTATCTCAATACCCATTATCAGTCTAGGTTTGAATTTTCCATACAGTAAAAGAGGTATAATACCGTTTCCAGTACCTAAGTCAATAACAGAAGATGTATTTTTTACATTTGCAAATGAACAAACAAGTACTGCATCAGTGCCGAAACAGAAATGCTTTCTGTTCTGTATAAGTTTTAACCCATCAAGCTGGAGATCATCCAGCCGTTCATAATCTTTTACCATATGGCAATTATACAATTTAATTGGTCTGTTTTACAAACAAGTTTTTAAATTTATCTATTGAACTTTCAAAAAAAGTTTATTTCTATTGATAGATTTCTCATATATTCTGCAATCAGTATATTTCTCTAAAGCTTTTAAAAGTAATCTTGGATGAAGATTACCCTTTGCTCCAGCTTTACATAATACTGAAAAACTCGTTTCATCTTTATAATCTATTTTGTATATATATGGCAGAATGTCTACTGGTCCCTTTTTATTTGATTTTTCTACCTCAATTTTATCCAGAGAAATAAGCTTATCTAATGCTTCTTTAAGATTTTTATCACATTCAACAATATAACCGTATATTGCTGAACCCACATCTTCCATCAATGTGGATTTTTCTACAGAGTTTGCTTCAAGAAGTTCAAACCCAGTCGGTAAAGCCTGTGCAAGTTTATCTATTACATACTGGCATTTATAATCTTGGTTAAACCATATATCAACATATTCACTATCTGATGAAACACCAACTGGTAATGGGAGTGCAAAAACGAGTTTCATACCAGGATTAAATCCTTGTGTAAATACTACATCAAAATCTGCTCTTCTTAGTGCTCTTGTGAATGCATTCATCATTTCAATATGAGATATATACATAACTTTTTCATTTTTTTTAAATTTGAATCTAATTATTTTCAAAGCATACTCCACATTTATATTTAGCGATACCACATCCAGTGCATTCTTCTCTGCAGTTTTTTGTAGTTATTTCATCAAAAGCTTTCTTATATTCATTTTTCAGGAACTTCTTTGTTACTCCAATATCAATATGATCCCATGGAAGTATATCATTTGAATTAATCTCTCTTGATGCCTGCTGATATATATCTAAACCACATTCTGAAAATGCGCTGACCCATTTATCCATATCAAAGAATTCATTCCAAGAGTCAAACTTACAGCCTTTTTCCCATGCTCTTATAATTGCTTTTCCTGTTAATCTGTCTCCTCTTGATATTGCAGATTCAACGATAGATGTATTAAAATCATGCCAGTTATATTTAATCTTTTTTTCTTTTATGCTATCTCTCAAAAGCCGTTGTCTTCTTACCATTTCCTGTTTTGTTATTTGAGCGCACCACTGAAACGGTGTAAATGGTTTTGGAATAAAAAAGGATGTTGATATTGTAATATTTATCCTGCTCTTTCTCCCAAATATTTCAAGAATTTTCTTTCCTAATTCAGCAATAGCTAAAACATCCTCATCTGTTTCTGTCGGTAAACCTAACATAAAATATAGTTTAATATTATCGTATCCGCCATCTCTTGCTATTTTTACAGAGTTAAGTATCTCTTCTTCAGTAAGATTTTTATTTATAACATCCCTCAATCTCTGACTTCCGGCTTCTGGAGCAAAAGTTAAACCGGATTTTCTTACTTTCTGTATCCTTTTCATAAGGTCAATTGAAAAATTATCAATTCTCATAGAAGGAACAGACAGATTTACCATCCTTTTTTCTGTATGCTCTAACATGCCGTCACACAAAGTTTTTAAATCAGAATAATCCGAAGTACTTAAAGAAACCATACCTATTTCATCATAACCTGTTTTGTCTAGAATATCTTTTGTCTGGTCTATTAACGTCTGAGCTTTCTTTTCCCTTACTGGTCTGTAAATAAAGCCGGCCTGACAAAATCTGCATCCTCTTATACAACCTCTGAAAAGTTCTAATGAAGCTCTGTCGTGAATAATATTTATATATGGAACTATTGAATCAGTTGGAAATGAAACTTTGTCCAAATCTTTAATAATCCTGCGCTTTATCTTCTTTTTCAAATTATGGAATAAAGGTACATATACTCCTTCAATGTCATTAACCTTTCTTAGAAAGTCATTTCTCGATGAATTGTCTTTTTTCATTAACTCAAATAAATCAAGAACCTCATTTATAACTTCCTCAGCTTCACCAATTATAAATATATCCATAATATCATACAGAGTTTCAGGATTTACTGAACAAGGCCCTCCTGCCATAATAATTGGATGTGTTTCATTCCTGTCTTCTCTTCTTATGGGTATGTTTGAAAGGTCCAGCATATTAAGTACATTTGTGTAGCTCATCTCATATTGCAAAGTGAATCCAACGATATCAAATTCAGAAACTGGCTTTTTAGTTTCTAAAGAAAAAAGAGGTATTTTATGAGACCTCATTTGCTCCTCCATATCTATCCATGGAGCAAAAACCCTTTCACATACCGTTTTATCTCTGTTATTTATTACATGATACAAGATGCGCATTCCAAGATGGCTCATCCCGACTTCATATGTATCAGGAAAGCAAAATGCATAGCTCGAAAGCATCTTTTCATGATCTTTGACTATCTCGTTGAATTCCCCTCCGGTGTATCTGGCGGGTTTTTCGACATTCATCAAATCAAACATCTATTTTTTATTCCTCTTCTTCTTCCTCTGAATCCATATCCATTTTCTTGATAAACAATTCAAACAGTTTATCTACCAGGTTATCATCTTCTACAGGTGTCAAAATTGCATCATCATCTTCTTCTTCATATTCGAATATATATGAATTTTCATCTGTTTCATCAGTAGTCTGCATAAGAACGTAAGTTTTTTCCTCATAATCAAGCATTTCCAGCGCTATCATCTCTACAGGATTGCCATTTTCGTCTTCCATCATTATTATGTCATCTCTCTCGTTATCCATTTTATATCTCCTTATTTTTTCTTAATATTATCAAGATATGATTGCAGTATAACACATGCTGCTACCATATCTATTCTCTTTTTATTCTTTCCAGTCTTCTTCCCCTGCATGTGAATTATATCATGAGCTTCAACTGTTGATAATCTTTCATCATAAAACTCAACTGGGATATTTATTCTTTTTTTCAAAACATCTGCAAAATCACGAACTTTAATAGCTTTCTCTCCCTCAGTGTCATCCATGTTCAAAGGAAGCCCTAAAACAATCTTTTCAACATTGTGCTGAATAACTATTTGCTGAATTTGATTTATTGGTTTTTCAATATCCCTATCCCATTCTATTGTAGTTATGCCATGAGCTAATAAACCTAAAGGGTCGCTTTTGGCAACCCCGATTCTTTTCTCTCCATAGTCTATTCCGATAATTATCATTAAGATTATTTTGATGTGAAATAATACTGAATAAGCTCAGCCATTATTTCGTCCCTTTCCAACTTTCTAATAGCGTTTCTAGCTCCGTTATGGCTTGTTATATAGGTTGGATCTCCTGACATGAGGTATGCAACCAATTGATTGACCGGATCGTACCCTTTTTCTGTCATGGCACTGAAAACAAGGGTAAGAATTTCTCTTGTTTCGCTTTGCTGACTCTTTAGAAAGTCCAGATTTATTGTTGATCCTTTATCCACTTAGCATGTCTCCTTCATCAGTTATGTATGTAGTTTACTTCAAATCGCATATAATTTCAAGATTAAACTATAAAAAGAAGAGGACAATATGTAAAGTGCGTCATTTATAGGACATTTGATTATTCAACCAAATTGCCATACAGATTATTTTTATCTGCTTTAGTGATTAAAACCTTATAAAAATTATTTATATAAGATGTATTTGTTTCTTTTTTAAGATGTGCTTGTACCTTAATATAATTACGACTATGCCCTATAACATATCCTTGCTTCTGTTCTTCTACTAAAATCTCGAGTGTTTTTCCTATATAAGATGACATTTTTAAATATGCCGTCTTGTCAGCAACCGATATAAGCCTGTCGCTTCTTTCATTCAATATCATACTATTTAGCGGCTTAAGTTTTTCAGCTTTTGTTCCTTTTCTTTTTGAAAACTTGAAGACATGTGTTTTAAGAAACTCTGCTTTAGTTACTAAATTTATACTCATTAAGAAATCTTCTTCTGTTTCTGTCGGATAACCCACAATAATATCGGTAGTAAGTTCAACATCAGGAAGATTGTCTCTTAACAATTTAACCGCTTTCAAATATATTCTAGAATCATATCTCCTATTCATATCCTTTAACACATTGTCTGATCCCGATTGTAGTGACATATGAAAATGCGGACAGAGCTTTGGATATTTTAAGATTTCATTTATAAATTCTTCATCAACGACATTTGGTTCCAAAGATCCCAGTCTTATTCTTCTGATACCTTTTATATCATTCAAAGCAGAAATCACATTTATCAAACTAACTTCATTAAGATCTTTACCATATGAATTCAAATGGATACCTGTAAGTACAACTTCTTTTATGCCATTCGAAGCCATAAATTCGGCTTCTTTAGTAATGTCAGTTAACTCCCTGCTTCGCACCCTGCCTCTTACATATGGAATAATACAATAAGAACAAAAATTATCACATCCATCTTGAATTTTAATATATCCCCTTGTTCTTTCCCATCTATCAGCAAAGCGTGTGTTAGTATATGGCTTATATCTGGATATGTCAGAAACACTAATTAAACTATCTTCTTTATTGTTTAAATAATTATTAACAATATCTTCAATATATGGCTTCTCATTATTTCCCAATATAATATCAGCACCATTGGCCTTCATATCCTCAGGTTTATTCTGTACAAGACACCCTGTTGCTATTATTACACAGTCAGGATTTAGTGATCTTGCTTTGTGCATCATCTGTCTAGATTTTCTGTCACTCATATTTGTGACAGTACATGTATTTACAACATATATATCACAGATATCAGGAAATTTTTTGTATTCAAATCCCATCGCGTCAAAACTGGCAGCGATTGAAGAGGATTCATATTGATTTACTTTGCATCCAAGAGTTATTATGCTATATGTTTTCATTTTTTTGCTTTCTTTTTTTGCCTAATTCTAATTGTTATTTTATCTGCTAAATCTTTACGCCCATGGCTTATTAGCGTTTCCTTCGCAATCTTATTGTTAACTGGAATGTTAAACTGTAAAAGCGCTCTTTCTACCCGTCTGTCATGGGCATTTGGAACATATACTTTTTCCATAGTTAAAGGATTTATCTTTGTGTAGTACATACAGGTTGATAAACTTCCAGGTGTAGGATAGAAATCTTGAACCTGCTCTGGTATAAATTTTGATTCAATCAGATATTCAGTGAGTTTTATCGTTTCTTTAATAGTTGCACCAGGATGTCCTGATATGAAATATGGAAGTAAGTATTGTTTAAGTCCTGCTTTATCATTTGCCTTTTCAAAACATTCCTTAAATTCATAATATACTGAAAAAGGAGGTTTTCCCATGAGTTCAAGTACTGAATCACTTACATGCTCAGGAGCCACTTTAAGCTGACCGCTAACATTATATTTACAAATCTTCTCTAATACTGATTTATCTCTATCAAGCATCAGATAGTCATATCTCAATCCTGATCTCATGAATACTTTTTTGACACCTGGTACTTTTCTTGCTTCTTTCAATGTCTCTAAAAGATATTCATGACTTACTTCCAGTTGATCACAAGGTGTTGGAAACAAACACTGCTTATTCTTGCACATACCTTTTTCCATCTGCTTTTTACATGATGGATTTACAAAATTTGATGTCGGTCCGGATAAATCATGTATATATCCATGAAAATCATTCTCGTGTGTAAGCTTTTCAATCTCATCTAGTATGCTTTTTCTGCTTCTTCTTTGAATTATTCTACCTTGGCTAAGTACTATTGAGCAAAAGGAACAGTTACCAAAACATCCCCTGTGGCTTGTTACAGAGTACTTGACTTCTTTTAAAGAATCAATACCTCCTGATTCTTCATATATTGGATGGTATGATCTTTCATATGGTAATGAGTAAATATAATCCATCATTTCCTCTGACAGTGGGTCAGCCATTGGATTGCACACTAAAAAACGATCATTGTGTCCTTGAATAAGTCTTGCTCCCCATATTGGATCCTGTTGTTCATACTGTATCTTAAAAGCTTTTACATATTCAATTTTATCTGTTGATACCTGTTCAAAAGTTGGCAGTATCATATCTTTGAATAATTTGTGCGCTTTTGGTAAATCTTTTGATATATATGCAGTTCCTTTTATACTTGTTATACTCGATATTGGCACATTCTTGTCAAGA
>JAQVAJ010000063.1 GCA_028690885.1 Clostridia bacterium | reverse complement strand
AGAGAAGATGCATCATAGGCGTGGAAAACGGGAGGAATGCTGACGCTGTAGTCAGATTCTCATATGAATTCGAGTCAAAAGGCGGTGAAAGCTGCAGAATCAGCCATATTAGCATGGATATGTCGAATCCATACAAAGCAGGATGTGCAGAATGCTTCCCATATGCCAAGACAGTATATGACAAGTTCCATGTCAAGAAGCTTATGCTGGACGGGATGGATGAAGTCAGGAAAGAAGAGCAAGGCAAGAAAAGCAGGAACTGGAAATGGATGGGGAGGAAACTTTTAATGATACCGCAAAGCCGTATGACGGAGGAGCAGGAGCAGGCGAAGGATAATATATGCAAATCATATCCTAAGACCGGAAGGGCTTACAGGATGGTCCAGATGTTTGACGAGATATACAGGTCGAATCTCCCGTATTTCTCGAACCCGAAGAAGTCATCCATCCACACATATGCGTAAGGAAGCCTGGTGCATTTATCTGTATAGAAGGTCCTTTCGAATGTCAGGGAACCGAATATGGTCATGAGGGTCCTCTTGTGCACCGATTTGACATGGTACTTCTTAAGCCTTCCAGGACTGTTTCTGAAGTCAAGGTCGGTTTTCTCTATGAATCTTCTGAGGACGGACAGGGCAAGATTATTGATCGCTTTATCCACTCTCTATAGCATGGACATGTAGTTGGACAGTCCTTTTATGTTCTTCATGCTCCTCGATCTGACTGATGAGTAATTCCTGAAGAGATCATCCAAAAAAAATGTGAATTCTGATTGTTTTTGTGTTAAAATGTTCATGAGAGAAGTCCTTTCTGTTTTTAGTAGATATTTATGAGTCTGGTGAGATTCAAATGGGATTTCTCCTTTATTTTATCAATCCCCAAACAAGTTTACACTATCCATATTGCATATCTGTTGAACCAAATTAACAAAAAAGGTATACTGTTAGTAACATATATGAATACGGAGATTAAAGTATGGATTACAAAAGAACTGATGAAATAATCAAAAGAACAAAAGCAGTATATGAAGCAAAAAAAGGTACCCTTATACAGGTGAAGGATGTATCAGGTATACAAGTTCCCAAAAGAGCTTTAGACAGTTTTGGATTACCAGATAACATGGAAACATATTTAGATTATGTTATAGACAAAGATAAAGCTTACTGGTCTGTAAGAGAACAGATACAAGACGATATAATACCATCAGTAACTGCCCGTTATGGTATAGCCGAACATTCCGCTTTTATGGGTGGTGATGTATCATTTACAGAAAATACATCATGGCATCATAAACATGTTGAGGATTATTCAAATTACACTTTGAGCAAAGTAGATGAAAGTAATATTTGGAGGAATCTGGTTATTGAAGGTATGAGATATCTTAAGGAGAAAGTTAAAGATGAATTCTTTGTACGTTACAGAGGGGCTGATGGACCTTTGGATATTGTAAATGCGTTAAGAGGCAATGATATTTTTTACGATTTTTATGATGAGGAAGAAGGTTTAATTGAACTGGCAGATAAGTGTACAGATGCAATTATATATATGCTTAAACAGCAGCAGAAGATAGTTACTGAATACAAAGGATATGTTATATCCGGTTTTGATGTAATAATGCCCAAAGGCTATGCAGGTCACTTGTCAGTTGATGCTACTACAATGCTTTCTGATGAAATGTTCAGGAAATTTGAAATACCGTTTTTAAATAGGATTGCAGATAATTTTGATGGTTTATTCTTTCATATTCATTCAGTAGGAAGTCATGTTATACCTGCTGTGTGCGAAATTGATAAAATTAAATTCTTAGAAATATCAAATGATCCGAATTCACCTAGAAGTATAGAAATATATAAGAAGTATGAAAAGGAACTATCTGAAAAAAGTGTTATAGTGACACTAAGTTATGATGAAATAAAAGACAATGTAGAATTTTTAAAAGACAGAAAAACAATTATCTGGTATGACGCGCAAACAGTTGACGATGCATTGCGTGCAGTTGACCTTGTTAGGAATAAATTGGGGTGATAACCTGAAAATTGAGAAAGTACAAAAGAGTATAAGAAATAAGCTATTAGGCATACTTGTTATATGCCTTATTGCTGTTGGTTTAATTATTACTGCTAACAATATTTTTATATCAAGATTAGCTACAAACAGCAGGCAAAAGTTTTTAGAGGATACTGATATTCAGATAGGTGATGTGTATACAAAGTATATCAAGACATTTGATTTGACAGCTGAATCTATTGCAAGAAGTGATATTCTTATGAATTATGTTAATAATGATTATTACTATACTGATGTATTGCATGACAACTCAGATATGTTTTTTTATTTGGATTTGATAAGTGAATCTGATGAATATATTGATCATATTATGGTTTATGATTATTCTTTTGAATATCTCATAACAAACAAGAATTATTATGCTGCATATATGGATGTAAGCATGTTTCCATGGTTTGTAAAGAATGTCTCACAAATCAAACCGATAAGTGAACTAGATAATTACTGTACTTGGAGTCTGTATAAAAAATATGTTGCTATTACATATCGGGCAGACATGGTAAATGAATCTCTTACAAGACGTACCTTTGTTACTGTTTTAATTAATAATGAGAAATTCAGCCGTCTTTTAAGCGGACTTGCCCTTACAGATAATTCGAAAAACGCATTTGCAGTAAAAAATGATATTATGCTATATTTTGATGGTGAAAGTGATCTTACTTCGACCATTAAACATCTGGTCTTTGAGAATTTCAAAGATTTGAATGAAGGTGAAAGAGTGATGTTCATTCATGATTATCAATGGTATTACCTTCAGTACAGGCCGCTAGATACTAATTATGAAGCAGGTATAGTTTATCTTATTCCAGATAGTGATCTTATTACAAATGAATATGAATTTATGATAATATCTTCTTTAGTAATATCGTTGATTGTTCTTTTGCTTGGATATGTAATTTTCAGACTGGTTTTGAATTCAAATATACAGAAACCAATAAATCAGCTTATAAAAGGAATGGATAAAGTCGGAAATGGAGATTTTACATATAAACTTGATGAAAGTATATGTAAAGATAATGATATGCGAGGTCTTTTTGCAGCATACAACTCAATGACTGACAGGGTTACTGTTTTAATAGAAGAGCTTTATCAGGCAGAACTTTATAGAAAACAACTGGAATTACAGGCACTTCAGGATAAAATAGATCCTCACTTTTTGTACAATACGCTTGATACTATAAACTGGACGGCAAAAGAGCACAATGTTGATGAGATATCAAGAATAGTTATTGCTTTATCTACAATGTACAGGAAGATATTTAACAGAGGAAAGGATCTTACAACGATAAAAGATGCGCTTGAAGGTATAGAATGCTATCTTGAGATTCAGCGTATAAGATATGGAGAATCATTTTCCTATGATATATATTGTCCCGAAGAACTTGAAAAGTGTATTATACTGAATTTGATAATTCAGACCATTGTTGAGAATTCCATTGTACATGGTCTGGAAGACCGTTCTTCAGGAAAACTGGAGATTCGTGTTGATAAAGAAAAAGATGATATAATAATAAAAGTAATTGATAATGGCATCGGAATGACCGAAGAGAAGCTAAATCTGATTAACTCAAGTATAAATTCCATGAAACTGGAAAGCGAGTCAGGTTTGAGGAATGTTCAAAAGAGAATAAAGCTTTACTATGGCATGCAGTATGGTATTACCATAGAAAGTAAATACAAAGAAGGTACTACAGTAATTCTTCATGTACCTTATAGGGAGAAAGAAGAAGATGATTGACATAATAATAGTAGATGATGAAAGATCCATAAGAGAAGGTATAGCTGTATCAATACCCTGGAAAAAATATGATATCAACATTTGCGGTGTTGCATCAGGAGTATCTGAAGCTCTGGATTTGATTGAAAAATATATGCCAAATATAGTTATATCAGACATATCAATGCCTGAGATGAATGGGTTGGATCTGCTGGAAATAGTTAACAGGACATATCCAAATATCAAAGTTATATTAATTAGCGGGTATAGGGACTTTGAATATGCTCAAAGAGCAGTAACAAACAACGCATTCTGTTATCTTACAAAACCTCTTGTAGCAGAAACCCTTATATCAAAAGTTCTTGAAGCAAAACAGGAAATAGATGCCAAGCTTAAAGAAGTTAAGCTTAATGATAATATCCGAAGAAAATTAAGAGAAAACATAATGGTTCTTAAGGATAATTTCTTCCGTATGCTTATGGAAGGAAGAATACGTCAGAAAACTGAGATTATGGAAAGAGCAACAACAACAGAACTGAATATGGATTACTCAAATTTTATTGTCTGTGTTGCTGAATTTGAATTAGCTGCATCTCAGAAGAAACTCAATATGTATGACTTTTCTTTTTATAAAGCAGCAATAATGAGTACTATAGAAGAGCATCTGGAAGATATATACAAGTGTTATACATTTAATCTTGATAACAGAATAGGTATACTGGTTTGTTCTAATCAGCAGATTCAGAGAAATATTTTAATAAACAAACTTAATAACGTAAAAAGCTGGGTAAATAAAAATATGGGGTTTTCTCTTTCTGCGGGAGTAGGTAATACATGCGGAAGTGTTGAAAAACTGACTTTGTCATATATTTCTGCAGTAGACTCTATGCTGTATAGAGTAATATTAGGGAAAAATATTATTGTTGACGCTGAGCAGAAAATAAATGCTTCTAAAGAAAGAATGGCTGTTGATGATTTTGATAATATACTTAGAAACAGTGAAGAGGACATGGTTTTTGCTCTAAGAAATTTAAACAGTACTGAGATTAAAAATATTATAGACCAGATTATGCAGGCATCAAAACAGATAGTTTCAAATGACGTGAAGCAAAAAGAGAGAATAGCTTTCCTTCTATCTGTTTTTATAATACGAGTTATGTATTCATTAGAAATGTCAAATCACAGGTTCTATAATAAAGAAAACGATTTGTATAATTCTCTAAATGAATTGATATCTATAGATGATATGAAAAATTTCTTAATGGGAATAATTAAAGAGATGATACAGACCATAGAAGAACTGGACAGTAAGCAAAATAACTTTTTAGTTAATAAAGGACTAAGATATATAAAAGAGGGAGTATATGAAGATGTCTCTTTAGTTACTATTGCAGAAAGGCTTCAGATACATCCAAACTATCTGAGTAAGATTTTTAAGCAGGTTACAGAGGAATCTTTTACTGAGCATGTAATAAGGTACAAAATGAATGAAGCAAAAAAACTTTTAAAAACAACAAATGCCAAGGTTTATGAAATATCAGATAAATTAGGATACAAAGATGTCGCTCATTTTACAAAACTTTTTAAAAAGCATTTTGGAATTTCACCGACAGAGTATCGTCAGTTACTGTAATTAATCCATTACTCAGAGGTATTTATGAAGAAATATATGATCAGATGTGATATGGAAGGAATCAGCGGTATTGTCAGTTATGAACAAGCTGATCCGAAAAAGTCCGAGTATCAGTATGGAAAGAAACTATTCATGAGTGATTTGATTGCGGCTGTAAGCGGATTAATTGCAGGTGGGGCAGATGAAGTGCACATATATGATGAGCATTTTTTTGGTAGAAACATAGACTTATCAGAAATTTCTAGCATTTCATCATCAGACAAAATCTTTGTGTATATGGGAAAGCCTCCATATGAGGAAGACTGGGCTGGTGGTCTTACATCTGATTTCGACGGTTTAGTCTTATTAGGCTTCCATTCTAAAAAAGGTACAAAAAATGCTCTTTTGAATCATACTTATGAAAACGATATTGAGGATATATTAGTAAATGGTATATCAGTTGGAGAAATAGGTATTGAAACTATGATAGCAAAGCAGATGTCTGTTCCTCTTATCATGATAACAGCAGACAGTGAGGGTGTAAAAGAAGCATTGCAGTTAGAGCCAGAGGTAATAGCTGTTTCAGTCAAAGAATCATTGGGTGAAAATTCAGCCATATGTTATCCTTCGAATAGAACCAGTCAGATGATTTATGATAAAGCAAAAGAAGCAGCACAAAGGAAATGGAACAGACCTGTTGAGGATTATAAAACTGGTGTTCACATGAAAATCAGATTAGCAGATACTATATATTCAAAAGAGTATTTAAAAATGTTCTCGTTTCCGGAGTTTCGTGAAAAAACTGTTCTGTGCTGCTGGGCTAAATATTGGCAGAACAAACTTAAAGTAATGGAAAAATTATGAAAGAAGATATTACACAATACGCAAAATTAGGACTTGTACATCATATGCTTTTTCCTAAAAGTATTGAAGACGAGATGTTTCATGCTGACACTTTAATAGAGTTATCAAAACGAAATGATATTGAAACATTTGACTGTTGTCTGCCATACGATAAATCAAATAGAAATCGTGTAATAGAGCAATTGAGCAACTGTGGCAAGGAAGTCTGTTATGCTCTTCATCTTTTTCCAAGCAGAAAAATTTCATTATGTTCTTTGGATAAGATTGAAAAAAGTATAACTAGGCTTGTGGTTGCAGATCAAATTGAAGCAGCTTCAGCAATTAATGCCAAAGGATTTGTTTTTGTTTCAGGGTCTGATGTCCCAGAAAACAGAGAATGTGCAAAAACAGCATTTTTGGATTTTACTAAATGGTTTGCAAATGAATTAAGAAAAAAAGGAATTACAGCATTACTAGAACCATTTGACAGAACTGTGGATAAGAAGTATCTCTACGGCCCTATTGATGAGTGTATTTCATTTATTGATGAAGTATCACTGCATTATGATAATATTGGAATAGAGCTTGATATGGCACATCTTCCGCTTATGGGAGAAGATTTTGAATCATCTATTAGAAGATGCGGTCACAGAATTAAAAGAGTGCATCTTGGAAATTGTGTATTAAATGATGTTAATAGCTTATGGTATGGTGACAAGCATCCACCAATATGTTTTGAAAATGGTATGATTGCTGAATCTGAATTGAGAATAATATTAGAAACATTGTTGGATATCGAATATCTTTCAAAAGCTAACAGGGGTTCATTGGTTATGGAAATGCAGCCATATCCAAATAAATCGGCTGAATATACAATAAAAAGGACAATGGAAATTTTAAATAAAGTTTGGGAGCAGATATAAATACTCCTTATATTAAAGTGTAATATAACTTGCTGATTTAGATTACGCTTATACTTTGTTTTTGAAAAGGGTATCATTTATATGAATTAAGAAGTAAAATGTATTAATAGGGAACAGACATATTGCACACTTTTAGCAATGACTGAAAGGAAATTGATAAGCCAGCTATTCCTTGCAAAGGGTATAACCCCTATGATATAATCACAATGTTTTAATGGAGGAAA